>CAYORZ010000001.1:0-23943 GCA_964406485.1 uncultured Gemmatimonadaceae bacterium
AACACCCTGGTCGACCTCGATATCGCGATGCTGGACCGCGACTTCGTGGTCGTCGACCTGCATCGACGCACCGCCGGCGACCGTCAGGTGCGCGACGGCCGCGCTCCCTTTCTCTACGCCCTCGAAGTGCCCGCCGGATGGTTCGACGCGCGCGGCATCGGCATCGGTTCGGTTGCCCGCATCGAGATGCCGCCACCGGTCGGGGGGCGCTGACGCCGCTGCCGGGGGTGCGGGCCCGTGCGCGGGCCGCGGCGGCGTGGACGTGGCGGCGTGGTCGTCACTCCGACGGCTCTTCCCCCCCTTCGCCTCCGTTGCCGATCCGGGACCGTTCGGCGAGGGGGGCCTGCTGGCGATCGAGGACTCCGAGCAGTGCGTCCCGCCCTTCCAGCCCCCGGAGGGTCGCTCCCGACATGTACGCCGCCCGCGAGAGGAGCTGCGACGAAACCGAGAGGGTGAGGAGCACGAAGCCGATCGTGAGCAGGCCTTCCAGCGGGCGGACCACCCCACTCACCAGGACACCGAGCACGAGCGCGGTCGTCCCGATCCCGCCGGCCTTCGTGGCCGCATGCATCCGCTGGAAGGCGTCGGGAAGACGCGCTACCCCGAAGGCGGCGATACAGAGGAACGCCATCCCCACGAGCATGAGCGCGATGGCGAGGGTCATCCGGATCATCGGTCAGGGCCCCTTCCGTTCGAGAAATGCCGCAAAGGCGCACGTTGAAACGAAGTTGATGAGTGCCAGGACGAGGGCGATGTCGAGAAATTCGCTCCGCCCGGTGGCGACGGCGGTGAGGGCGGTGAAGCAGATGGCGATGGCCGTGAGCATGTCGAGGGCCACGAAGCGATCCGCATAGCTCGGCCCGACGATCATCCGCCAGGCAGCCAGGGCGAAGGGGATCGTGAGGATCGCGAGCAGGACCACGCCCACCGTCACCACGGGACGTCCCTCCCCTCCATCCGGAGGATGTGGCTCTCGTAGAGCTGCTTGATCCCCCGGACCCGTGCCTCGGGGTCGGGGGCGTGCAGGAGGTGAACGTAGAGGGCGCCGAGGTCGTCGGCCACATGGAGGGAGGTCGAACCCGGGGTCACCGACACGAGGTAGGCAAAGAGGGCGACGCCCCACCGCGTCTGCGCATCGACGGGGATCACGACGATCGCCGGCTGCTGCTTGCGGTCGGGGCGGAGGATGATGCGGGCGACGGTGAGAGACGAAGCGACGAGATCCCAGGCAAACATCCCGAAGAGGGTGACGCCGGCCCCGATGCGGCGGGTAAGGCTCATGGCAGTCCCCCTCCGGGCACCCCGCCCATCAACTGTCCCGCCGCGGCACGCACGTAGGCCGTGACCGGCTCGACGGCGAGCCCGATCCCCAGGGTGCAGGCGGCCAGGAAACCGACCGAGACCACCATCGCGGGCGGGATCCGCCGCGGGACGGGGCGCGGGCGCGGAGGTGCCTTCCAGAAGGCCTGCGACCAGACGATGCTCAGCGAGTAGAGCGTGAGGAAACTCACGGCAAGGGCGACGACGCCGAGACCGATCTCCGCCTGACGGAAGGCCTCCGCGATGACCAGCAACTTCGCCCAGAAGCCCGAGAAGGGGGGAAGGCCGATCATCGAGAAGGCGAGGACGGCGAAAAGTCCGGCGAAGAGGGGCTGGGCCTCCATCAGCCCGCCGGCCTGGCGCATGTCGTGGCTCCCGCTGGCCCGCGCGACCGCCCCCGCCGCGAGAAAGAGCCCCGTCTGGACGAGCATCGTGTGCAGCATGTAGAAGATCGCCGCCGCCACGCCCGCGAAGCTGGCCAGGGCGAGCCCCATCACCGGAAAGGCGACCTGAGCCAGGATGTGGTAGCCGAGCAGCCGCCGGAGATCGAACTGCGCGATCGCCGCCACCACGGCCACCAGCATGGTGACGGCAGCAACCGCCCCGAGAAGCGACGGGATTCCGGGGATGACCGCCGAACCCCCGACACCGAAAACGAGCACGAAGACGCGCAGCATCCCGTAGAACCCCACCTTCGTGAGGAGTCCCGCGAGGGCGGCGAGGACGGCGACGGGAGCCGTGTGGTACGACGTGGGCAGCCAGAAGAAGAGCGGAAAGAGCCCCGTCTTGAGGGCAAAGCCGGCCAGGAGGAGGTAGCCGGCGGTGGTCAGCGTGATGGACGGGGGGTGTGACGCGAGACGGCCTGCGAGGTCGGCCATGTTCAGCGACCCGACCTCGCCGTAGATGAAGCCGATGCCGAGCAGGATGAAGGTCGCGCCGAGCATGCTCATCGCTGCGTAGCGGATCGACGCGTCCATCTGCGCGTGGCGACGGTCGAGGGTGAGGAGCCCGAGCGCCGTCACGAGCATCAGCTCGAACCAGACGTAGAGGTTGAAGAGGTCGCCGGTGAGGAAGGCGCCGTTCACGGCGGCCAGCATCGCGAGGAAGAGGGGGTCGAACCCCGCCCGCCGGCGTCGCTCGCCGACATCGGCCCGCGCGTGGATCATCACGGCCACCGCGATCATCGAGGTCACGGTCACGAGAGCCGCGGCCAGGCGGTCGCCGACGAAACTGATTCCGAAGGGGGCGCTCCACCCCCCGAAGTTCATGACCCGCACCTCGCCGCCCGCGGCCCCCACGAGGAGGGCGACGGAGGCAATCGCCATGACGACCACGCCCCCCTCCATCACCGCCCGCTGGAGGGTGGGCGTGCGACCGAGGAGGATCGTCAGCGCCGCCGCGGCGAGGGGCACCCCCACCGGCCAGAAGACCATTCCGTCGACCACGAATCCGACCATCACCGATCCTCGGGCTCGAACGGGTCGCCGAGCTGCTCGGCCGACCGGATCTCGTCGCTGCGGAGCGTCCCGTGGGCCCTGTAGGTGCGCAACGCCAGGACGCTGAAGATGATCGTCAGGGCCATCCCGATCACGATCGCCGTGAGGATCAGGGCCTGCGGCACCGGATCGGCCGCTCCGACCAGCACCGTTTCACCCTCCGGAATGACCGGGGGCGCCTCGGACCGGTTCCGTCCCGTCTGGAAGAGGACGAGGTTGACC
This sequence comes from uncultured Gemmatimonadaceae bacterium, assembly GCA_964406485.1. GTDB lineage: Bacteria > Gemmatimonadota > Gemmatimonadetes > Longimicrobiales > Gaopeijiaceae > Gaopeijia. The sequence continues at coordinate 3,039 of CAYORZ010000001.1, forward strand.
GCCGTCGTCATCAGGGAAAGTCCGAGGAGCACCCGCACCACGTTGCGGGACAGGATCATGTAGACCGAGCACCCGACCAGGCCCGCCGCGACGAAGGCGAAGAGCACGTTCACCGCTCCGCCTCCCGCTGCAGCCCGAAGAGGAAGGCGAGGACTCCGCCCAGCACCGTGAGGTAGACACCGACGTCGAAGACGAGGGGCGTGCCCACTCCGCCCCCCACCCAGAGGTGCGAGAGAAAGGCGCCGTCGCGGGCGATCCCCGGCAGCCCGCTCGCGAACGCCAGCAGCACCCCGCCCCCCGCGAGAACCAGCGGGTGGAGGCGGAGCGTCGACCGCGCGCGTTCGACGCCGTCGGAGAGGGCGATCATCGCGAAGGCGAGAGCCGCGACCAGTCCCCCCACGAAGCCCCCACCGATCTCGTTGTGGCCGCGCAGGAGGATGAAGACCGAGCTGACCATCAGGAGCACGAAGAAGATCCGGCTGGTGAAGTTCAGGATGAAGGCGGTCTGGCGGGTTCGCCGCACGGTGGCCGCGTCGTGTCGCGTACGGGGTCCGAGGAGCGACCAGGCGAGCACCGACGCGAGGGCGACGACGGTGATCTCACCGAGGGTGTCGAACGCCCGGAAGTCCACGAGGATCACGTTGACCACATTGCGGCCGTGGGCCTCGACCACACTCGCCTCCCCGTAGAAATCCGGGATCTCGGTGCGCGGGGTGGCGCCCCCCATGTCGACGAGGGCCAGGAAGACGAGGGCCGCGACCACGAGCCCGAGAGCCCCGTCGACCCCGCGCTCCCCCCGGCTCCGGCTCGAGGGGGTGGCGAGCGGCACCTTGAGGAGGGCGGCGGTGAGGAGGACCACGATGAGGGCTTCCACGGAGAACTGCGTGAGCGCGAGGTCCGGAGCGCCATTCATCATGAAGAGGAGCGCGCTGACGAAGCCGACGAGTCCGACGGCGATCATCGACGAGAGGAGGGAGCGGGCCCGGGTGGCCGCCACCCCACCGAGCAGCCCGATCACGGCGACGGCCGCGGGCCCCGCGCGGAGTGTGCCCACCTCGTCTGCCCACCGAAGGGTGGGAAGGGCCGAGGCGAGACCCCACACCACGAAGGCGGCGCTCGCCGCGAAGACCAGCCAGAGGTGGGTGCGAAGGTCGCCCCGCTGGATCCGGCGCGCGACCGCCTGCGACACGCGTTCGATCTTGCGCACGACGAAGTCGTATCCGCGCGCGACGTCGAGGCGACTGAAGATCGCCCCGGTGCGCAGCGCGAGGTGGATGGGCCGCCAGTAGATGTAGATCAGCACGCCCACCCCGACCGCGACGAGGCTGAGTGCGAGCATGGGGGTGAAGCCGTGCCAGAAGCTGACCTCCACCACGACCGGCTCTCCGTAGACGGAGGCGACCGCCGGCCCCAGGACGGAGCGGTCGACCCAGTCGGGGTTCACGCTGATGATGAGCCCCAGGAGGGCGAGGACGAGGGGGCCGAGCAGGAGTCCCGGCGTCTCGCGGTGCCGCGGCGTCTTCACTTCACGGCGCCGCACGAAGAAGGGCCGCAAGGTCACGATTCCCGCCACCGCCACGATCACCGAGTTCACGAGAACGGCTGCCGCGAGGGGGACTGCGTTCCAGCTCGTCTCGAGCTGCGCCTGGAAGAAGAACTCCTTCGTGATGAAGCCGAGGAAGGGAGGAAGCCCGGCCATCGAGAGGCTGGCGAGGACGGCTGCCGCCGCCGTGACCGGGAGGTACGCCGCGAGCCCACCCATCTGGCGCAGCTTCGTGAGCCCCGTGGCGTGCTGGACGGTTCCCGCGACGAAGAAGAGGGCCGCCTTGTAGAGGGCGTGGGCGAGAATGAAGCCGGCCATCGCGACCGACGCCGTCGGTCCCTCGAGGCCGATCAGGAGAACCAGGATCCCGAGAGAGGCGACGGTCGAGTAGGCGAGGACCGACTTGAAGTTCTCCGCCCGCAGCGCCTGGAAGCCCGCGACGAGCATCGTGACCACCGCCACCGTCACGACCAGCTCGCGAGCCCCCGGTACCTGGTCGATCACCGGCTCGAATCGGGCAAGGAGGTAGACCCCGAGCTTGACCATCGTGGCCGAATGGAGGTAGGCCGACGCCGGCGTCGGCGCCTGCATCGCGTTCGGCAGCCAGAAGTGGAAGGGGTACTGCGCGGACTTCGTGAACGCGGCGAGGAGAACTCCGCCGAGGATCAGTCCGATCCAGCGGCTCGCGATCACTTCGTCACTCCGCGCGAGCACCTCGGACAGCGACCAGGTGTCGAGGGTGATCCCGATCAGGAGAATCGCGCCGAGGAACGCGAGTCCGCCGGCGACGGTGACCCGTAGCGACATGAGCGCGGCCCGGCGGGCGTGGGGGCTCTCGGCGCGGAAGCCGATCAGGAGAAACGAAAGGACGCTCGTCGCCTCCCAGAAGATGTAGAGGACGACGAGGTTGTCGGCGAGGACCGCGCCGAGCATCGCCGTCATGAAGAGCAGGATCAGCCGGAAGAAGCGCGCCCGCTCGGTGCGCGACGACTCGGTCAGGTAGGCGCCGGCGTAGATCACGACCAGCGCGCCGATGCCCGTGATGAGGAGCGCGAAGAGGAAGGCGAAGCCGTCCATCCGGAAGCCGAGGTCCACCCCGAGCGACGGCGCCCACCGCACCTGGTCGGCCAGCACCGCTCCCCCCTCGATCGCAGGGGCGAGGGTCAGGAAGTGGGCGAAGAGCCCGGCAGGAAGGAGGGCCAGCAGCCACCCCGCCGCCCGGGGCGCGACGACCCGGGACACCGGACCGGCGAGGCAGCTCCCGACGAACGAGAGCGCGAGCAGACCGAACGTCGTCACGGGATCACGCCCCCCGGGGCGAGGGACCGGAGGGGGTCATCACGCTCAGCTCGTGAAGATGGCGACCCCGGCCAGCACCGCGACCGCCGCCCCCACGATGACCGCCGTCGCCGCCCGCATCGACCGGCGCGGATCGAAGCGCGAGACCGCCAGTCCCAGGAGCACCCAGGCCCAGAGGCTGAAGAGGTCGAGGCTGCCGAGGAAGGCGCCGGCGTACCCTTCGAGTCCCGGAAAGAAGGTGCCCACGCTGAGGGTGAGCTGGGGATCGCGCTGAATAATCCGGAGGGGCGTCAGAAGGAGGACTCCCAGGCCCGGAATCAGCATCACGTGCGAGAACGCCGAGAGCATCTGGCGATACGACACCCGGTCGCCCAGGACGAAGGCGAAGATCCCGGTGTACACCGCGGCGAAGGCGAAGGCGCCGATGAACCAGAAGACCATTCCTCCGATCGCGCCTCCGAACTTGAAGACGCTCGCCATGGAACTCATGTCGGCCGGCACCTCCTGCCCCGTCGCGGCGATCTGCGCGCGTGCCATCTCCGACCAGATCTCGCCCGGGATCAGGAGGACGCTGGCGACCACCATGAGGGAGCCGACGAGGAGGGCCACGAACCAGACCGGTCGCTCTCGCAGCGCATCGAAGAGGCGGGCCGGAGAGACGACCACCTGCACCAGGCGGACCGGAAAGGAGGGGAGCGGCGTGGGCGGCGCTGCGTCCGGCCCGGAGAAGGATTCCACGTCGGGGGTCATCACGTTCCTCCCAGTTCGTCGAGTCGCAGATGTTGGACCACCGCCATGTCGAGGCCGAGGGGCACGGGCACCATGCTCACCTCCATCGTGCCGCGGAGGCGGGCCTCGAGAAAGTGCTGCACCACGAGGCCCCGGGCGGAGTCCCAGAGATACCAGCCGCTCCCCTCGCCGGCGACGTCCTGCGTGATGGCCGCGCCGTCCTGGGCGACCTCCGAGACCCGCTCGTCGCGGCTCGTGAAGGTGACCTTCAGGTAGTTCGCGTTGCCGATGAGGGTGTCGCCGACCGCGGTGAAGTGGTAGACGGTGGTCCCGCGGGTCATTCCTTCCTCTTCGCCGACCGCGAGCGTCACCGTGTCGGTCCACTCCTCCCCCACGGCCACGACCCGTCCGGGAAGTCGGGGAAAGAAGGAGGTGGCCATCATCTGGGGGCTCACCGCCTGGGCCACGACCCCGTCGACCGTGGGGGCGGAAACGACGGTGCCGGCCCCCGTGCGATCCATCGCGAGCACCAGCGGACCCTCGATCAGCGAGTGGTCGCCCCGCTGCGAACCCACGATCGGATTGCTCGCGTCGATCTCGAACTCCCGGAAGTCGATGGTGACCCGGAGGTCGTCGCCCGTCCCGTCGAATCCGACGTCGAGGACGGCCGCCATCGCCACCGTCACATCGACGACTTCGCCCCCGGCGTCGATCGCCATCCGCACCGTGTCGCCCTCCTGGTAGGTCACCGTCGTGCCCGGGGCGGGGGCGTGGGCGAGTGCGGGTCCGTCGCCCCCGCCCGAGGTTCCGCTGCCGGTAGCGCACCCGGCCAGGAAGAGGAGTGCGAACGTCGTGACGAGTGAGAGATCACGCATGGGCGGCTCCTGGGGTCGCGGGGAAGCGGACGCAACACTATCGCCTACGAAGGGCCGCGAGGGAATCATCTCGCGGTGAATGCCTTGGCCCACCACTGCCGGGCACGTTATTCTAGGGTATCGAGCCGTACCCCGCCGCACAGAGGTTTCTCATGTCGCTCCGCACCAATCCCGACCGCATCCTGGACAACATCGACCGGGCGCGCAGCCGGGACGACGGCGGGCCACGGGGCGCCGATCGTCAGGCGAGCGGCCGGGAGCTCGACACCGAGGTCCCCGACGTCGACGCCACGACCCCCGAACGCATGAAGCGGATCTTCGGGGCGCTGGAGCGGGCCTACACCGCTGCCGCCCGTTCGACCGCCCTCGGTCCGGTCGCCCAGCGTTTCCAGGCGATCGGCGACGTGAACGCGCATCACGCGCACGGCGACGTGAGTGTGGCGGTGCGCTGGCTCGACCACGACCGGCAGGACGACTACGGAATGTCGCCCTTCGAGGTCCGGCCCGACGACCTGATCGAGGCGCGGAAGGAAACCCGCACCACCCGACCCGACGTCAACGCGTTGCGCGTGCTGCGCCACCGGCTCCGCTCCGGCGTCATGGAAGCATGGCAGAAGGTGGAGCCGCGGGTGCGTGACGCCCTCCGCGCCCGCGCCGACATGGGACACGTCGAAGTCCAGGTCACCCTCGACATCCGACCCGCCGGCTCCTGACCCGCCTCGTCGTCCTCTTCCTGGATGGGGTGGGGATCGGCGCGCCCGATCCCGCGATCAACCCCTTCCTCCGGGCGCGGCTCCCGACCTTCCGCGCCCTCCTCGGGGGTGACGTCCCGACCCTCGCCGGTGTCCCGTCCGCTACCGGTTCCCCTGCGGGGACCGTCGATCCCGACGGGCGCACCACGCACCTCCTGCCGCTCGACGCCACCCTGGACGTCGCGGGGCTTCCGCAAAGCGGGACGGGGCAGACGACCCTCCTCACCGGGCACAACGGTGCACTCCTGCACGGGCACCACTTCGGACCCTGGGTGCCGGTCGGATTGCGGCCCATCGTCGAGAAGGAGAGCTGGCTGCGCCGGGCGCGGGAAGGGGGGCTCCGCGTCGCCTTCGCCAACGCCTACCCGACGGACTGGCCGGGGACGGGGCGTCGCCGGGTGGCAGGGCCGCCCCTCGCAGCCCGGGGCGCGGGAGTCCTGACCCGCCACGTCGACGCGCTGGCCCGGGGAGAGGCGGTCGCGTCGGAGATCGTCAACACCGGGTGGCGGCGGTGGCTGGGGGCCGACCGGATCCCCCCGGTCACGCCGGAAGAGGCCGGGGCCAACCTCGCCGCCATCGCCGGCCACCACGACCTCACCTTCTTCGCGCACTACACCACCGACACCGAAGGACACCGGGGCGGGATGGCGGGCGCCGTCACCGCGCTGGAGCGGGTGGATCGCTTCCTCGCGGGGGTGCTCGCGGGACTCCCGGCAGGCACCACCCTTCTTCTGGTGAGCGATCACGGCAACATCGAGGACATTCGCGGAGGCCATACCCGCAACCCCGCCCTCGGCATCGTGGTCGACCCTCCGGGGACCGCGCGTCCCGCGTGGGGGAGCCTCGTCGATATCGCGTCCGGACTCCTGGGGTGGTTCGGAGTGGACGGATAGGCGCGGCAGCGAACCGGCCGGTTGCGGCATGGAACCGCCCCGGTCTGCCCCCCACCATGGGGGCGTGACTCCCTCGCTCGCTTCCCCCGCCCCCGGCGTCGCCCCCGCTCCGCGGCTCCTCGGATGCCTGCTCGTCGCCGAGGGGTGCGCCACCTCGGCCGAGGTCGACGCCGCCCTCGCGGAACAGGCGGGAACGGGGCTCCGCCTGGGCGAACTCCTGGTCCGCCGGGGAGCGGTCGACGCCGAGGTGGTGGCGCGCCTCCTCGCCCGCCAGCTGGGCCTGGCGTATCACCCCCACCCCCTCCGACCCGACCCGGAAGCCGTGGCGCTCGTCGATTCCGCGTTCGCGCGGGGGCGCCGGGTCGTTCCCCTCCGCGCCGCCCCCCGGAGCGTGGAGGTGGCGATGGTCGACCCCCTCGACCTCGACACCGTCCGCGACGTCGCCTTCCGGACCGGGCGGCGGGTCGAGGGGGTGGTGGTCTCGGCCCGAACCCTCGCCCGCGGCCTCGACCGTGCCTACGGGAGCGAGATGGACGCGCTGGTGGCCGACCTCGGCGAAGAGGGTGACCTCGCCCCCGACGCCTCGGCCCTGGAGGAGGCCGCCCTCGCGACCCCGGTCGTTCGCCTCCTCGACCGGGTCCTCGAGGCGGCCGCCGAGTCGGGCGCCTCCGATGTGCACCTCGAGCCCGTGGGTGCACAGCTCCGCGTGCGCCTCCGGATCGACGGCGTCCTCCGCACCACCCACGACCTCCCCCCCGGCGTGCGAGACGCCGTTCTTTCCCGGCTGAAGATTCTCGCCGGAATGGACATCGCCGTCCGCCGCCGTCCCCAGGACGGAGGATTCCGGATGGGGGGGCGCGGCGGGCGGGAAGGAATCTCGCTCCGCATCTCGACCCTCCCCACCGCCGACTCCGAAAAGGCGGTGGTGCGCCTCCTGGACCCGCACCGGGTGCCCCCGCGCCTCGGGGACCTGGGGCTGGCCGACGCGGACCGGCTCCGGGTCGAGGCGCTCCTCGCGGCAGGACGGGGGGTGATCCTGGCGACCGGACCGACCGGGAGCGGGAAGAGCAGCACGCTCCAGGCGGCGCTCCGCGCGGTCGACCGCGAGCGGCTCAACGTCGTGGCCCTCGAGGACCCGGTGGAGTATCGGGTCCCGGGCGTCGTCCACGTCCAGATGGCGCGGCGGGCGGGCCTCACCTTCGCTTCGGCCCTGCGGGCGGCACTGCGGCAGGACCCCGACGTCGTGATGGTGGGCGAGATCCGCGACCGGGAGACGGCCGAGACGGCGATGGCTGCGGCGGTCACCGGACACCTCGTGCTCTCCACGCTTCACACCACCGACGCCCCGGGTGCGGTCGCGCGGCTCCTGCAGATGGGGGTGCCCCCCTACCTGGTGGCCGCGGGGTTGTCGGGGGTGATCGCGCAGCGGCTGGTCCGCCGCCTCTGCTCCCGCTGCGCGGGGCGGGGGTGCGAGGGATGCCACGAAGGCTTCGCTGGACGGACCGGCGTCTTCCAGGTGCTCGTGATCGACGAGGCGCTGCGGGCTGCCATCGCCGAGGGGGCAGGGGCGACGGTCGTGGCGCGCCTGGCCCGCGAAGGGGGAATGACCTCGATGCTCGACGACGCCCGCCGGGTGGTGAACGAGGGCGTGACCACCTCCGACGAGATCCATCGCGTGATCCAGGGCGACGCGGGGGGCGCCCCTCCCTGCCGCCGCTGCCGGGGCGTCGTGCCCCCGGGCGCCCGCCACTGCCCGTGGTGCGCCCACCCCCCGGTCCACCGCTGCCGGTGTGGAACCCCCCTCCTGCCGGGGTGGCGCTTCTGCCCCACCTGCGCCGAAGGCATCGATGTCGCGGGCGAATAGGGGGGGTGGGCGGCCGTGCGGCCGGAGGCTTCCTTGCTGCGGCTTCGGGGGCGCCTCTAGACTTCGATGGCGGGCGCCGCCCCCGGGCGGGGCCCGCCGCCCTTCGCTGCCGAGGGCCCCTCCCCGCAACCGAGGCCGCTCGCAGGTCACCTCATCACCGAGATCGGGAGGAGTGGGTGATTCGGGTCACGAGCTTCCGGAGCCGGGTCTTCGTCGCCCTCCTGGCCGTTGCGGTGGTGCCGGCCGCCCTCGCCCTCTCCGGCGCCGTCCTCGCGATCCGCGAGGTGGGGTCGACCACAGGCACGCTGGGCGCCTGGACGGCGGTCGCGGAATCGGGGCGCGAACTGGTCGAGGTCGCGCGGGCTGCCGCCCCCGGCGACACGGCGATCGAACGGACGGCCGCCGCCCACACCGAGAACCTGTCGGCCAGCGTGCGCCAGTCGCGCCTCTACGCCCTCATCACCGAGCGGCTCATCCGGATTCTTCCCTGGGCCGCGACCGCGGCGATCCTCTTCCTCGCCGGCCTCTCGGCGCTGGTCGCCCGCCGACTCGCCCGCACCTTCTCGGCGCCGGTCTCCGAACTCGTGGGGTGGACCGAGTTGATCGCCGCCGGCCAGCCCCTCCCCCCGGCCGACGACGACGACACGGGGGTACGCGAGTACCGGGCGCTCCGCCGGGCGCTCCGGACCGGATCGGCCCGGCTCGAGGCCGCGCGGCGCCAGCAGGTCGAGAGCGCCCGACTGCGGGCCTGGACGGAGATGGCCCGCCGTGTGGCCCACGAGATCAAGAACCCGCTCACCCCGATGCGGATGAGCGCCTCGGCCCTGGCCCGCAACGACGACCCCGCTGTCCGCCACGCCGCCGAGATGCTTCTCGAAGAGGTCGCCCGGCTCGACGCGATGGCCCGCACCTTCGCCCGCTTCGGGCGCCCCCCCGAGTCCCCCCCTGCCGACGTCGATCTCGAGGAACTCGCCCGTGCCATCGTCTCGGGCTTCGACACCTCGGGGGTCGAGGTAACCCTCTCGGTCGGGGGTCCCCTCCCCCACATCCAGGGGCATCACGACGTGATCGGGCAGGCGCTCCGCAACCTCCTGGTCAACGCCGTCGAAGCCGTCACCGAAGGCGGCGGCAGCCGGATCGACGTGCGCCTCGACGCCGATGACGACGAAGTGCGCATCACCGTCGCCGACGACGGCCCCGGGATCCCGACCGCGATGCTGGAGCGGATCTGGGAGCCTGATGTCACGACCCGCCACCGGGGCTCGGGACTCGGCCTTGCCATGGTCCGACGGGCAGCCGAGATCCACGGCGGCAGCGCGCACGCGTGGAACCGGATCGAGGGGGGCGCCGAGTTCGAACTCCGGCTCCCCCGAACCCCTGGTGACGAGGGGGCGTAGGAATGGGCATGGACATCCTCATCGTCGACGACGAAGGCAACATCCGCCGCTCCCTCCGCGCGCTCCTCGAAGCCGAAGGCCACCACGTGGGGGAGGCGGGGAGCGCCGAGGAGGCACTGCGGATCCTCGCGATCCCTCCCACGCCCGACGTCGTCCTTCTCGACCTGGCGCTCCCCGGTGCTTCGGGACTGCAGGCGCTCCCCCTCATGCAGGAGGCCGCGCCGGCTGCCGCCATCGTCATGATGAGCGGTCAGGCATCCCTCTCCGACGCGGTCGAGGCGACCCGCCTGGGCGCGTTCCACTTCATCGAGAAGCCGCTCAGCCCGGAAGCCATCCTCCTCACCGTTCGCGGGGCAGGCGAGGTGGCGCGCGCCCGCGACCTGACACGGGCGTTGCGCGCCGAGCTGGGACCCGAGGTCGAACTCGTCGGGGAGTCGCCCGCGATGGCCGAGGTGCGGCAGCATATCCGGAAGGTGGCGCCCACCCAGGCGCGGGTCCTGATCACGGGCGAGAGCGGGACGGGGAAGGAACTGGCCGCAGCGGCGATCCACGGCCTCTCCGATCGCCGCAGGGGACCCTTCATCCGGGTGAACTCCGCGGCGATCCCCCGCGATCTCGTGGAAAGCGAGATGTTCGGGCACGAGAAGGGAGCCTTCACGGGCGCCACGGAGCGCCGGCGCGGTCGGTTCGAACTCGCCGACGGCGGCACCCTCTTTCTCGACGAGGTGGCCGACCTGGGCCTCGAGGCGCAGGCCAAGCTCCTGCGGGTGCTCGAGGCGGGGGTGGTGGAGCGGGTCGGCGGGCAGCGGGGGATCCCCGTCGACGTCCGGGTCGTCGCGGCGACCAACCGCGAGCTGCGGGAAGAAGTGGCCGAAGGCCGGTTTCGCGAAGACCTCCTCTTCCGTCTGGAGGTGGTCCCCCTGCGCATGCCGCCCCTCCGGGAGCGCGGCGACGACGTCCGCCTGCTCGTCGCGCACGCCACCCACCGGCTCCAGGCCCGGCACGGGCTCCCCCCGGCGCGCTTCACCCCCGAAGCTCTCGCGGCGTTTCGCCGTTACCATTGGCCGGGGAATGTACGCGAGCTTCTCAACGTCGTGGAGCGCCTCACGATCCTTCACGCCGGCGAGGAAGTCGAGGAGTCCGACGTGCAGCGGGTACTCCTGGGGGGCGGACGGAGTCCCCTCCCGACCGGATTCGATCCCGGCGACGACCGCCCCCTGCGGGCGCGGCTGGACGAATACGAGCGCACGCTTCTCGAGGGGGCGCTCCGCCACGCCGAGGGCAACGTCGCCGAAGCGGCTCGGCTGCTCCAGACCGACCGCGCCAACCTCTACCGACGCCTGCGCCGCCTCGGCGTGCTTGACACCGACCACTGACCGAGCCCGCCCGCCCCGAAGAAGGGGGCGCCGCGGGCCCGAGGAGACTCCATGACGACGCGCACCCTTCTGCTCGTGATCGCCGCGGCGGCGATCGGGGTGCCCGGGCTTCGGGCCCCGGCGCTCGCCGCCCAGGATCCGGCCGAGATCGGGCTTCCCCCCGCTCTGGTCGAGGGGGTGCTGGCCTTTCTCAACGATCCCTCGATCACGCGGCTCAACGGCCACACCCGTATCGCCCCCGACCAGGCCGTGGTGGGGTCGGTCGGCGTGGTCGGCGGCGACGTGGTGGTCGCGGGAACGATCGAGGGCGACCTGCTCCTGGTGAACGGCGACCTCACCATCGAGCCCGGTGGACGGATCGACGGCGACGTCATGATCGTCGGAGGTCGGGTCGTGACGGCCCCCGAAGGATCCGTGGGCGGGGCGATCGAGGTGCACGCCGACCGTCTCCGCCTCGTCGTCCGCCGCGGCGGGGTCGAACTCAGCCCCACGGCGACCGCAAACCGTCAGGGCCTCTACATCGGAGGGGCGCGGATCACCGTCCGCTCGGGCACGAACTACAACCGGGTCGAGGGACTCCCCGTCCTCTTCGGGCCGGTCTTCCGCACTTCGGGTCCCCATCCGCTCCGGGTCGACGCCCTCGCTATCTGGCGCACCGAGCACGATCAGGTCCGCGACGACCTCGGCTACCAGGTCGCCCTCGATCAGACCTTCGGACCCGCCACCTCCAGGATGGGGGCGGGGATCGGAGCATTCTCGCACGTGGCGCCCATCGAGTCGTGGGGCCTGACCGACCTCGAGGCGTCGCTCACGTCGTTCATCTACCACGCCGACTACCGGGACTACTTCGAGGAACGGGGGTGGCACGCCTGGGTCCGGGCGCAGTTTCCGGGAACAAAGGCCGAATTGCGACTCGAGTACCGCGATCGCGACGTGACGAGCGTCCCCACCGGGAGCCCCTGGACGCTGCGCCGCAACGACCACCCCTGGCGCCCGCAACCCCGGGTTCCCGAGGGGCAGTTGAAGACCCTCACCGCGCGTCTCGTCTGGGACGAGCGGAACGACGTCGACGACCCCACCGACGGGTGGTACCTCGCGGGACGGGTGACCCGGGGGGTGGGCGGCTCCCTCGGGCTGGCCCCCGCCCAGTCCGACCTCGAACCCACTCCCGACCCGACCCCCGTCGACGTCCACTACACCACGGGCTTCCTGGACCTCCGTCGCTACGCCCGCCTCTCGCCCGACCACGACCTGGCCCTCCGTCTCGTTGCCGGAGGATCGCTCGACGGAGAACTCCAGCCCGCCTTCCACCAGCACACCCTTGGCGGCGAAGGCTCGCTCCCCGGCTACTCCCTTTTCGCTCTCGACTGCGGGGCCCGCTCCCGCGAGCTCCCCTCCGTCCACCGCGGCACCGGGCAGCCCCAAGCGGTCTACCCCCGCTACGGCTGCGGACGCGTGGCCCTCTTCCAGCTGCAGTACCGCGGACGGCTCCCCATCGACGCCCTCCGAGGCGATGCCGGTTCGATGCGACGCGACGACGCCGGCTGGCTCAAGCGCATCGACTTCGATCCCCGGTGGCTTCTCTTCTTCGACGCCGGGCGAGCCTGGAGCCAGGCGCCCGGCGTCGACGACGAGCCCACGGTGGCCGACATCGGCGCCGGCTTCACCCTCGGAGGGGTCGGCTTCTACTGGGCCTACCCCCTGAGCGGTGACAACCGGGGGGTGAATTTCTTCGTCCGGCTCCAGCGCCGGTTCTGAGCGACGTCGTCGTGGGCATCCGCACCGTCGTCTTCCTTCTCGCCGTCGCCGCGGTGGGCACGCTCCTCGCCCCCCCTCCGCTGCCGGCGCAGGACGAGGCGTGGATCTCGGTCGACCCGCGGAGCGGTGCGCTGCGGGTGGAGGTGGCGGAGCTGCTCGACGACCGCGTGCTCGAAGAGGCGGTGCATGAGGGACTCCCCCTCCGCATCTCGGTGGCTGCCCAGCTCTGGATCGACCGTTTCTTCGACTCCGAGGTGGGGCGGGAAGAGTGGAAGGCGTCGGTGATGTATGATCCGGTCACGCTGGCCTACGAGGTCCAGGTCCGCGAGCGGGCGGCCATCCGGCTCCGCACCCTCCGGCAGGTGCGCGAGCACCTCCAGGGCGCCTTCACCCTCGATCTCCGCCCGCGACGGGAAGGCCGGTACTACTATCTGGCCACGGTCGAGATGGAGACCCTCTCGCTCTCCGACCTGGAGGAACTGCAGCGGTGGCTCGCGGGTGACCTCGCGGGTGAGGGAGAGGCGAACTCGGGCAACGCCCTGGCCCGGGGTGTGCGACGCCTCTTCGTGCGCGCGCTCGGGCTCCCGGCCCGCCGGCTGCACCTCCGCACCGATCCCTTCGATTTCGATCCCCCGCGATGACTTCCGACGGCAACGACGCCCCCTCCGGCCTGCTCGGGTGGATGCGCGCCCACCGCGCCGATTTCGTGGCGCTCGTGCGGACCATGTGCGCGGTGGAGTCCCCCTCCGACCGCTCCGAGACCTTTCCGCCCCTCCTGGACTTCCTCACCACCACCCTCCACCCCCTCGGCTTCGAGGTGAGGCGGATTCCGGGGCGGGCGACCGGAGACCACCTCCTGGCCCGCCCCCGGGAACGCCGCCGGGGGGCACCCCTCCAGCTGATCGTGGGGCACACCGACACCGTCTGGCCGGTGGGGACGCTCGACCGGATGCCCCTCCGCGAGCAGGACGGTCGTCTGCTCGGGCCGGGCACCCTCGACATGAAGGGCGGGCTCGCCCAGGTGATCCTCGCGCTCCGCGCCCTTGCCGCACACGGTCTCGTACCGACGGTGACGCCCGTCCTCTTCTTCAACGCCGACGAGGAAATCGGCAGTCCCGACTCGGTGCGGCATCTGCGACGTCTGGCCCCGATCGCCTCGCGGGCCTTCGTGGTCGAACCCGCGCTCGGCCCGGAGGGGCGCATCAAGACCGCCCGCAAGGGGGTGGGGCAGCTCGAGGTCACCGTGCGGGGGCGGGCGAGCCACGCCGGACTCGACCCCTCCGCCGGCGTGAGCGCCATCGAGGAACTCGCCCGCTGGATCCTTCGCCTCCACGACCTCACCGACCTCGACCGGGGCACGACGGTCAATGTGGGCGTCGTCGCGGGGGGCACCCGATCGAATGTGGTCGCCGCCACCGCCCGAGCTTCGGTCGACCTCCGCTTCACGACCGCCGCCGAGGGCGAGCGGGTGATCACCGCGATCCGTGCGATGCGCCCGGTCCACCCCGACGCGGAGGTCGAGATCGCGGGCGGGATACGGGTTCCGCCGCTGGAGCGCACCCCTCGCAACCGCGCCCTCTGGGAAGCGGCCCGCCGGGAAGCGGAGGCCCTCGGGATCCCCCTCGACCATGCCCGAGCCGGGGGCGGGTCGGACGGCAACACCACGAGCCTCTACACCGCCACCCTCGACGGCCTGGGGTGCGTGGGCGGTGGAGCGCACGCCCTCCACGAGTTCATCGACATCGACCGCTCTCTCGAGAGAGCCGCCCTCCTCGCCCGTCTCCTCCTCCTCCCGCCACCGGTGGGTGATGCGCGGGGGGCGGTGCCCCCCTCTGCCTCGCGGGAGTCCCGATGAAGATCGAACGCGCAGTCCTCCGGGAGCTTCCGATGCGCCTCCGGTCCCCCTTCGTGACGGCGGCCGGGGAGCGTCAGGAACGCCGCGTGCTCCTCGTGACCCTCGAGGCGGAGGGGGTGGTGAGCTGGAGCGAGTGCGTGGCCCTGGACGACCCCAGCTACTCCGGCGAGACGACCGACTCGGCGTGGGGAGTGCTCACGCGCCACCTCCTTCCGGCGGTCGTGGGGAGTCGCCCGGACGACCCGGCGACCGACATCCTCGACCCCGTGCGGTGGGTACGGGGCAACCGGATGGCGAAGGCGGCCATCGAGATGGCCGGATGGGACCTCGCCGCCCGCGCCCGCGGCGTCTCGCTCGCGACCCTCCTCGGCGGCGTGCGGCGCACGATCCCCGTCGGGGTAAGTGTGGGACTCCACCCCGACGACACCGCCCTCTACCGGGCGGTCCAGGGGTACGTCGACGAAGGGTACGCGCGTGTGAAGGTGAAGGTCGAGCCGGGGCGCGACGTCGAGATGCTCCGGGGACTCCGGCAGCGCTTCCCCGACCTCGACCTCATGGTCGACGCCAACGCCGCCTACACCCTGGCCGACCTCGATCGCCTGCGCGATCTCGACGAGCTCGGGCTCCTGATGATCGAGCAGCCCCTGGACCCCGATGACCTCTTCGACCACGCTCGCCTGCAGTGGGAGCTCGACACCCCCATCTGCCTCGACGAGTCGATCCGTTCCGACGCCGACGCGGAGCTGGCGCTCGAACTGGGCGCCTGCCGCATCATCAACATCAAGCCGGGGCGGGTGGGCGGTCTGGGCGAGGCTCGGGCGATTCACGACCGGATGCGGGCAGCGGACCTCCCGGTATGGTGCGGCGGGATGCTCGAATCGGGGGTAGGGCGCGCCTACAACGCCGCCCTCGCGTCGCTGCCGGGCGTCACGCTCCCCGCTGACCTCTCGGCGAGCCGCCGCTACTGGGAACGCGACATCGTGAGCCCCGAATTCGAGGTGGCGGGGGGCGAGATGGTCGTCCCCTCCGGGACGGGAATCGGCGTGGAGGTCGACGTCGAGCGCATCGAGGCGGAGACGGTGCGCCGCGCTGTCTTCACCGCCTAGCCCTCGCGCCCGTCGAGATAGGCCTCGAGGGCGGCGAGCGAAGCCCGGGCGGCGCGGTCGAGCCCGGGCGGGATCCGATCTCCGTAAACCCGGTCGAAGAGGGCCTCGTCGCGGAGCCCCTCCGGCCCCTCCCGCAGCTGCCGCACCTGCTCGATGCGACGGCGGCGGTGCGCCTCGAAGCGGTCGATCGCCTCGGCGGGGTCGGTCAGGTCGGGACCGTGTCCGGGGTGCACGCTGTGCAGTTCGAGGGAGCGCAGTCGCTCGAGGGAATCGAGGTAGTCGGCGACACACCCCGGATACTCCCCCACCCAGGTGGTGTCGCCCACCCCGAGAAGGTGGTCTCCGGCGAAGAGCGCCCCCTCGTCCGGCCAGAAGAAGGCGAGGTGGTCGCGGGTATGTCCGGGGGTCGGGACCACCTCGAGGTGACCCCATTCGAAGACGATCCGCTCGCCGGCCTGCAGCGGGCGCGCCGCAGCATGGCCGGCGCCGATGACCGTGACCGGCGCTTCGATACCTTCGGCGAGGGCCGCGACGAGGGGGTCCACGGCACCGGCGTGATCGCCGTGCCCGTGCGTGAGCAGGATCGTGATGCGCTCGGCGGCCGCGGCCGCAGCGAGGAGTGCCCGGACGTGGGTGTCCACCTTCGGCCCCGGATCCACGATCGCCAGGTCACGGTCCCCGACGAGGTAGCTGACCGAGCCGTCGAAGGTGAAGGGACCGGGGTTGTCTGCCCGGATCCTGCGCGGCGTCATCGCACCGGGATGCGCGGGGCCCGACCCCCGTCAGCGCCGCTCCGCCGCGATCTGCTCGGCGAGCTTGTCGGCCACAGCGGCGACAGCCTCTTCGTCGTCGTCGGTGAAGGCACCGAGGTCGCTGGAGTCGATGTCGATCTGCCCGTAGATCTCGTCACCGGCCCGGATCAGGACGACCATCTCCGACTGCACGTCGGGGTCGCACGCCAGGTAGTTCTCGACCTTCGAGACGTCGTCGACGATGAGATTGGCTCCCTCCTCGACGGCCATTCCGCAGATGCCGGTGCCCACCGGGATCCGCGCGTGCTCGGTGGGTGCACCCACATAGTTGTGCAGCCAGAGCTCGTCGCCGGCGTCGTTCAGGAGGTAGACCCCGACCCAGTCGAAGCGGGGGTCGGACTTGGCGATACGCTTCACGGCCTGCCGCAGGAGGGCGTCGGAGAGGTGTCCCTCGTCCCGCATCCGCTGCAGGTCCTTGATGAGCTCGGTGGATTCCAGCATGGATCTTCGTCCCTCGATGGGCGATGGATGGCCGACGGAAACGGTCGGAATCGACATGGCTTCGGAGCCCACAAGCCTAGAGAAACGCCCCCCTCGCGTCAACGAGGCGTGAAGTCGCTGTCGGCGCGAAGCGAGCGGACGAAGGCGGCCAGGAGGCGGGCGGTGTGCTCCAGGTCGGCCAGCGACACCAGCTCGTTGGGCGAGTGCATGTAGCGGTTGGGAACGGAGACGAGTCCGGTCGGGACCCCTGCGCGGGTGAGATGGATCCCGTCGGCGTCGGTGCGGGTGGCGCGGGGTGAAGCCTGGACCGAATACGGGATCCCTTCCGCTTCGGCAACTTCGGCCAGCCGCTCGAAGACGACGGCGTGCGCCGCCGACCCCCGGCTCAGCACCGGCCCGCCTCCGATCTTGTGATCGCCGAGTTCCTTCTTCGGCACGTCGGGCACGTCGGTGCTGAAGGTGACGTCGACGACGAGGGCCACGTCGGGTGCGATCGCGAAGGCACTGGAGCGGGCCCCCCCGCCCTGGTACCCGATCTCTTCCTGGGTCGTCGCCACTGCAAAGACGCCCGCCTCCGGAGGCTCCTCGTCGGCGAGGAGGCGCAGCGCCTCCAGTACCACGAAGGCGCCGATCCGGTTGTCGATGGCGCGGCTCGCGATCCGGTCGCCCGCCAGCTCGATCATCCCCTGGGCGAGCACCATGGGGTCGCCGACCCGGAGTCCCATCTCTGCCGCCTCGTCACGGTCCGACGCGCCGACGTCGACCCAGAGCTGCCGCGTGCGGGTGGCCTTCGAGCGGTCGTCGGGCTCGATGAGGTGGATCGGCTTCTTGCCGACCACCCCGGGGACGTCGCCGTCGCGCGTGAGGATCGTCACCCGCTGCCCGACGAGCACCTGCGGGTCCCACCCCCCGATCTCGTCGACGTGCAGAAAGCCCTGCTCATCGATGTGGGTGATCTGCAACCCGATCTCGTCGACGTGTCCGGCCATCATGACCCGGGGCCGCCGCTCGGGGTGGATCGCCGCGATGGAGTTGCCGCTCACGTCGACGCTCACCTCGGTGGCGAACGTCTCTGCCTCGGCGCGCCAGACACGGGCCGGACGGACTTCGAAACCCGAAGGACCGGGGGCGTCGAGCAACTGCTTCAGAAAGGCACGCTTCATCGATCTGGGGGAGGGAGGAACGTCGAAACCGGCACCATTCTAGCGACACCAACCGGGCGTGGCGATGCCACGGCGGGCGAGAATGTCTCGATGGGACGCCTATGCCCCCCGGTCGACCTCGCGGGCCCGCCCCTCGTCGCCGCCCGACGGCTCATCGCCCCGGGGCACCTTCGACGCGCTCCTCACCTCGTTGCGGGGGTCGAGCCCCGCCGCGCGGGCGGCGGAATGGTCGTGGGCGGCGTCGGCGGGGGGGCGGGGCGCGAAGGGGGAGTCCCCGAAGTCCATCGGTCGCATGACCCCGACCCGGAGCGTGCCCGTGGCCGCCATCCGCTCGAGGTGCCGCACGAGAAGGCGGCGAGCGCCCCGACGAAGGGGGGGAATCAGGAGGAGGAGTCCCACCGTGTCGGTGATCGGCCCCGGCGCGAGGAGGAGGATCGCGGCGACGAGGAGGGCGAGGCCGTCCAGGAGGGCGGCCCCCGGAAGGCGCCCTTCAGCGAGTTCTTCCTGCGCGCGGGCGAGAGCGCGCACCCCCTGCCACCGCGCGAGCACCCACCCGAGGAGTCCCGTCCCGACCACGAGAAGGAGCGTCGGACCCACCCCGAGCCCCCGTCCCACCACCACCAGGAGGATGAGATCGACGACCAGAAGGAACGGAATGGCGAGAACGAGGGGCGCGAGCATGAGGGTCGATACCCGCAACAAGGAACTCCGGGTCCGTCTCGGTGTCTGGGGTGGTCATGCGGGTGCGCTCCGGAGGGGACGATCGCCTCCGGCCCGCGACTCCGACTCCAGGGACCATGGAACAGACCTACTTCCGGAAGGGCTTCGGACTGAAGGCCGAGGTACGGCCGCTCATCGACGCCGAGTATCACTCCGAGATCGTTCACCGCGTGCGCGCCCGAGGGTACGAGGATCGCTTCGGTGACGTCACCGTACGCCTCGCCCAGGAATTCGGCTTCTGCTACGGGGTGGACCGGGCGGTCGACTACGCGTACGAAACCGTGCACAAGTTTCCCGACCGCAAGATCCATCTGGTGGGCGAGATCATCCACAATCCGCACGTGAACCGGCGGATGACGGAGATGGGGATCCACTTTCTCTATCCGGACGCCCAGGGGGGGTTCGACTTCTCGGGACTCACCGGGGACGACGTCGTCCTCCTCCCGGCCTTCGGGGTGACGATCGACGCCTTCGAGGAACTCAAGAAGATCGGGTGCATCCTGGTCGACACCACCTGCGGCTCGGTGCTGCACGTCTGGAAGCGGGTCGAGGGGTATGCGCGCGACGGCTTCACGGCACTGATCCACGGGAAGTACCAGCATGAGGAGTCGCGTGCGACTGCCTCGCAGGCCCTGAAGTACCCCGAGGGGAAGTACATCATCGTCCGCGACATGGACGAGGCCATGCTCGTCTGCGACTACATCGCCCGACGCGAGGGGCACCTCGATGCCGAGGCGTTCAAGGCCCACTTCGCCGAGAAGGCGAGTGAGGGCTTCGATCCCGATCGGGACCTCGTGCAGGTGGGGGTGGCGAATCAGACGACGATGCTCGCCAACGAGTCGCTCGCCCTCGGTGGCCAGGTGCGGATCGCGATGACGGAGCGCTTCGGCGCCGAGGCGATCGACGAGCACTACCGCTCGTTCGGCACGATCTGTTCGGCGACCCAGGAGCGGCAGGACGCGGTGAAGGAGATGATGGTCGATCCGCCCGACATGATGATCGTGATCGGGGGGTACAACTCGTCCAACACCAACCACCTCGCCCACATGTGCCGGGAGTATACCACGACCTACCACGTCGAGGACGCCGCCTGCATCGACGTCGAGACCGGCACGATCCGCCACAAGCCGGAACTCGACGCCGAGCACCCCGAATCGGTCGAGACGGAGTGGATCCCCGACGGCCCCTTCAGCCTCGGGGTGACGGCCGGCGCCTCCACGCCCAACAACAAGATCGGCGAGGCCATCATCCGGATCCTGCAGATCCGCGGCATCGAGGTGGAGCTGGGCGTGCCGACGGCGGCGGAGTAGGGTCGCCCCCCCGCTCGCTACCCCACCCCCTTGCCCAGCCGCTTCAGCAGTTCCCGGGCGGTGTCCTGCTCTTCCGGGCTCAGGGTATCGAGCATCTCCGCGATATAGGTGGCGTGTCCGGGAAACACCTCGGTCACGAGGTCGCGCCCCTTTTCGGTGAGGTGCGCCGTCACCACCCGACGATCGGCCTCACTGCGGCACCGCTCCACCAGGCCGAGCCGCTCGAGGCGGTCCATCACGTAGGTCACGTTGCCCCCGGTGACGAGCAGCTTCTCGGCGAGTTCGCCCAGGGGGAGCGGACCCAGGTGGTGGAGCGCCTCCAGAATGCCGAACTGCGGGGCGGTGAGTCCGTACTCGGCCACCTTCGACGAGATCGCCCTGGCCACGGTCGCGTACGCCCGGGCCAGGGCGATCCAGAGACGAAGGGCGCGTTCCTCGTCGTCCGACCAGGTCCGCGCCCCTCGCACCTCTTCGGAAGCGTCGCTCAAGGGACTCAGATATGCAGCGCCCGGCCGAGGGCCGACAGCGCGCCCTCCGCGATCCCTTCCGAGAGGGTCGGGTGCGGATGCATCGCCCGCTCCATCTCTTCGACGGTCGATTCGAGATGGCGGCCCACGACGAACTCGGCGATGAGTTCGGTGGCGCTCGGCCCCACGATGTGCGCTCCGAGGATCTCGGAGTACTTCGTGTCGCGGATCACCTTGATGAAGCCGTCCGTATGCCCCGCCGCAACGGCGCGCCCGATCCCCACCCACGGGAACTTCCCGACCTGGATCTCGTGGCCCGCCTCCTTCGCCTGCTCCTCGGTCATCCCCACCGAGGCGACCTCGGGGTGGCAGTAGGTGCAGTTCGGCACGTTGTCGTAGTCGACGGTGTGCCCCCCCTCGCCCGCGATGTGCTCGACACAGACAATCCCCTCGTGCGAGCCCTTGTGCGCGAGCAGCTGGCGCCCGGCCACGTCGCCCACCGCGTAGATCCCCTCGACGTTGGTCCGCATGCGGGCATCGACCTT
>CAYORZ010000002.1:0-21282 GCA_964406485.1 uncultured Gemmatimonadaceae bacterium
ATCGAGGGCGAACGCCAGCGCCGCGCCCACGGCGAGAGCCACCACCAGGGCCAGCCGCCGGCGGAGGGCGGCCCCGGAGTGGCGCAGGTCGAAGGGGGCGGGGGTCGGTGGGGGGGGAGGGGTGGACACGGAAGCTCGGAAGAGGCGTCGGCAGCGACCCGAAGCTTAGCATCGCGGCCCTGCCGTCGTCACCCGCGACGGTCGGCCCTGGTGCTGGCGTGGAGGCGGGCCGCCCGGGAACGGGGGGGCGGCTCTCCGGTCGCGACCGCCACGAAGTGGGTGTCGCTCGGGAGGCGTGCATCCGCCGCCCCCCCGGTGAGGAGCGGACGGAGGTCTTCGCACCACCACCGGGTGCAGCGGTCGCTTCGTAGCGCCACCGGAAGGCGGCACCCCTCCGGCCCCTGGAAGAGGCAGCCCCCGGCGAGGTGCGTCGGCCCGGCGTGGGCCAGGTAGCGTGCGACCACCTCGGCCCGACTCCACTCCGGTCGCTCGCTCCGGACCCGGGCGAGTGACGCCTCGTCGAGGAAGGCGTGACTCCCTCCTCGCCGGCAGCACCACCCCCTGCAGGCGGCGCACGCGCGGGCGAGCACGTCGCTCCGCTCGGCCTCGGGGGGCACCGCGTCCTGGCCACCGACGAAGGTCGCGCCCCGAGCCCGCGCCGGCTCCTGCGCCGCGAGCGCCTCCAGCGTCCGTTCCAGATGCCGCCGGAAGTCGCGCACCGTCTCGGGGGCAAGGGGCAGCTCCGGAGCGTCGTTGCGCGGCACGACCCGCCACGGGACCCTGTCCGGTTCGACCCCACGGGCGCGCAGCAGGCGCCCCGCCTCGCCGTTTCGCCGCCGCGCCCGTGCCTCATCGTGCGCGGTCGCCTCCTCACGCGCCCGCCGTCGGCAGTCGGCGCGCGGGCACCCCCCCTCCGCGGTGTGCGCCTGGATCGGATCGATCGCCCCCCCGCACCAGGGGCAGTGGTGGAGGGGGGCCAGGGCGGCGATTGTCAGCCCGCCGGCTCGAGCCGCACGATCGAGGTCGGGCGCCCGGCCCGGTCGTCGAGCGCCACGTAGAGGTAGCCGTCCGGGCCCTGGCGGATGTCGCGCACGCGCCCCATCCCCTCCAGGATCGTCTCTTCGCCGATCACCTCGCCGTCGACCAGCGTCAGCCGCGCGATCTGCTCGCCCGCGAGTCCCCCGGCGAAGGCGTTGCCTCGCCACTCGGGAAAGCGATCGCCCGTGTAGAAGGCCAGCCCCGAAGTGGCGATCGAGGGGACCCAGTAGTGGACCGGTTCCTCCATTCCCGGCGCCGAAGTCGCGTCGTGAATAGGGGCGCCCCCGTAGTTCACGCCGTACCCGACGACGGGCCAGCCGTAGTTCAACCCCGGCTCGATCCGGTTCAGCTCGTCGCCCCCCTGGGGACCGTGCTCCGTCGACCAGAGGACTCCCGTGCCCGGCTCGAAGGCGAGCGCCTGCGGATTGCGGTGCCCGTAGCTCCAGATCTCGGGGAGGGCTCCCGGGCGCCCGACGAAGGGGTTGTCGTCCGGCACCCGTCCGTCGTCGTGCAGCCGCACGACCACGCCGTGGTGATTGGAGAGGTCCTGGGAGGGGTGGGCGGCGAGGTCGCCGCGGGGCGGGGCCTGGCGGTCGCCGACGGTGATGAAGACGTAGCCCTCGCCGTCGAAGGCGATGCGCGAGCCGTAGTGGCCGTTGCGGCCGCTCGTCTGCGCCTCGAAGATCTCCTCGACCTCGGTGAGGGCGCTTCCGTCATACCGACCGCGGACGACGGCGGTCGTCGCCGACGAGCCGTCCCCGATCGGCTTCGAGAAGGAAAGGTAGACCCACCGATTGGTTTCGAAGTCCGGGTGGAGGACGACGTCGAGCAGCCCCCCCTGGCCCGCCGGAAGCACCGCGGGCACCCCCCGGATCGGCTCCTCCAGGAGGCGGCCGTCGCGGATCACGCGCAGCCGACCCGCTTTCTCGGTGACGAGAATGTCGCCCCCCGGGACGAAGGCGATCGCCCAGGGGTTCTCGAATCCCTCGGCCACCGTCACCACCCGGTAATCGTGAAGTTCCGAGGTCATCCGGGGCGTGTCTTGCGCAGCCGCGGAAGCGGAGACGAGGAGCAGCCCCCCGATGAGGGGCGGGACGGTACGAAGCCAGGCCATGGAGTCCTCCGGTTGAGCGAAGATCGAACGCCTTCCCACACACCCGGATGTCCGTCCAGGTTCCCCGTCGCGGTCGGGGATCTGTCGCGCTCCCCCGCGAAGGGTCATCATCCGGAGCATGCGTTTCTTCTCTCTTCGATTCCGTTTCGAACCGTGATGGCCCGTCCTTTCGTCGTCGCCCGCCTCGTTCCGGTGCTCGCCCTGGTCGTCGTCCTCGTGGCGGGGTGCGGTGACGAGCCGCCCCCCGAGTCGTTGATCTACCAGGTCGTCCGCACGCTGCCCCACGACTCCACCGCCTACACCCAGGGGCTGCTCCTGCACAACGGGGTTCTCTACGAATCGACCGGACGGTACGGGGAGTCGCGAATCCGGGCGGTCGATCCGGCGACCGGGGAAGCCATTCTCGACCTCCCCCTCGATTCGATGTACTTCGGCGAGGGGTTGGCCCGCGTGGGCGACCGCCTCATCCAGTTGACGTGGCGGGAAGGGACGGCGCGGGTGCTCGACATCGAGACCCTCGACTCCGTCGGTTCCTTCTCGTACGGGGGGGAGGGGTGGGGACTCTGCCACGACGGCACCGTCCTCTGGATGAGCGACGGGACGTCGACGCTGAGCCGACGGGACCCGCAGACCTTCCAGCTCCTCGGTACCCTCGATGTGACGTCGGGGGGGCGGGCGGTCTTCCGGCTGAACGAGCTGGAATGCGTGGAAGACACGATCTGGGCCAACGTCTACCAGAGTTCCGAGATCGTGCGGATCGACGCGGCCACCGGGCGGGTCACGGGAGTCCTCAATGCGCGGGCGCTCGCGGCCGACGTGGGCCGGCTGGGCGACTCCGACGCCGTGCTCAACGGCATCGCCTGGAATCCCGCCTCCGGCACCTTCTACCTCACCGGCAAACTCTGGTCGCGCCTCTACGAGGTCCGGATCGACGACCCCGCGGGGTGAGCCCGCACTTCACCCTTCCCCCCGCCGGCCGCAACACTCCGGAGAGGGAAGCTGTCCGAGAGGGGGCCGGGGCGGGGTTCCCCCGCTGGCCCGGGGTGCCTCGCCCCTGCTACCCTGTGCTCTCGGCGAGCGCGCTCCCCCGACGATCGGGGCGGGCGCCGACGAACGACTTCATCCAGGAGAGAAGTGGTGCCGAACCGAAAAGAATCCCGACGGCGAGGGCGATCGCTCCCTGCCGTGATCCTCGCGCTGGCCACGGCGACCACCCTCGCCCAGCCGGCGCACGCCCAGGTGGCGGAGTACCTCGATCACGAGGGCTTCACCCGCGAACTCCGCTCGGTGGTCAACGCCTCCGATGCGGCCTCGATGCGGTCTCTCGCGAACTCGGTCGAGGGGCGCGAGATCTGGCTCGTGGAGCTGGCGCTCCCGGGCGACCTCGACCCTGCCGACCGGGCGGCCCTCCTCGTGGTCGGGACCCTCTCGGGGGACCACGTGGTCGGGAGCCATCTGGCGCTCGAGGCGATCCGTCACGTCACCGCGGCCGCGTCCACTCCGGAAGGGCGCGACCTCCTCTCCAACCACACGATCTACGTCGTGCCGCGGGCGAATCCCGACGGCGCCGAGGCGATGTTCGCCCCGGTGAAGTGGGACCGCACCACCAATGCCCGTCCCATCGACGACGACAACGACGGCCGCATGAACGAGGATGGCCCCGACGACCTGAACGGCGACGGGATGATCACCCTCATGCGGGTGCTCGACCCGGAGGGGAAGTTCGTCGTCGACCCCGACGAGCCGCGTCTGATGCGGCGCGCCGATGCCGGTGCGGGGCAGTCGGGCTCCTACACCCTCTACATCGAGGGACGGGATGACGACGGCGACGGCTTCTTCAACGAGGACGCTGCGGGCGGGGTCGACCTCGACCGCAACTTCCAGCACGTCTACCCCTACTACGAGCGCACCGCGGGTCCCCACATGGTGAGCGAGGTCGAAAGCCGCGCCCTCATGGACTTCGTGGTGGCGCAGCGCAACATCGGCGCGATCCTCACGTACGGGCACCACGACAACCTCGTGCGGGCGCCCGACAGCGGGGGCCGCCTCACCGGAGTCGCCACCTCCGACATGGCCGATTTCGCGCAGGAGTCGTTCGACGGCATCGGCATGGTGGGGGTCTGGTCGTCTCGCCCCGAGAATCTCGCGGGCGCACCGCCGCTGCGGGGCACGCAGGCAGGGCGTGACAACGACCCCGACTCGGGTCGTCGTCCGGCCGAGGTGATCAATCCCCGCGACCGTCCGTACTTCAGCCACGTCTCGGAGCGGTACCGCGAGATCACGGGCTTCACCTCACTCCCCCTCAACCGCGAGGCCGAAGGGGCGTTCTTCCAGTACGGATACTACCAGTACGGTGTCCCCTCCTTCTCCACGCAGGGGTGGGACCCCGGCGAGGGAGAGGGCAACTCGCTCGATCGCCGGATGCTCTCGCTCGGGGCGGAGTTCGTCGACTGGACGCCGGTCGATCACCCGCAGCTCGAGGGCGTGGAGGTGGGCGGCTTCGCCCCCTGGGCCCTGACCAATCCGCCCGCGTCGCGGCTTCCCGAACTGGGCGCCCTCCAGGGCGAGTTCGTGATGGCGCTGACGGCGATGCTTCCGCGGGTGCAGATCGTCGACACCGAGGTGACCGCCCTCGGGGGCGGACTCTACTCCGTCGAGGTGATGATCGAGAACTCGGGGTACTTCCCCTCGTCGCTGGCCCAGGGCCAGGTGGCCGGGTCGGTACACCGGGTCCTCGCCCAGATCGACGTCGACGTCGATCGCATCATCACGGGCGACACGAAGTCTGCCCGGGTCGCCGAGCTGGCCGGCTCCGGCAACCGCCACCGCTTTCGCTGGGTCGTGGAAGGACGGGATGGCGAGAACATCGGGATCCGCGTTCGCGCCCAGAAGGGCGGCATCCAGTCCACGACCGTGACGTTGAGGTAGAGCAATGAAGAACCGCACGACAAATGTGGCGATTCTGCTCGCGGTCGCGGTTGCGGCCGCGGTGGGTCTGCCCCACGCAGCAGCAGCACAGGACCAGATGACCGGGATCGGCTCCGATCCCGAGCACCGGATCCCCTTCACCTGGGACCGCTGGCTGGACCACGCCGAGATCGGCGAACGGATGCGCCTGATGGCCGACACCTGGCCGCAGTTCCTCTCCCTCTCGTCGCTCGGCGACAGCTACGGGGGACGGGAGCTCTGGATCATGACGATCAACAACCCGGCCACCGGGCCCGCCGAAGACAAGGCGGCGATGTGGATCGAAGCCAACATCCACGGCAACGAGATCCAGGGCGCCGAGGTGTCGCTGTACACGATCTGGTACCTGATGGAGAACTACGAGCGCAACGACGAGATCCGCCGGATGGTCGACGAGCGCGTCTTCTACGTCGTGCCCACCATCAACCCCGACGGCCGTGACTACTTCCTCCACGGTGCCGGAGGGGGGGCGCGGACCGGGCACGTGCCGGTCGACTCCGACGGCGACGGCCTCTTCGACGAGGACCCGCCGAACGACCTCAACGGCAACGGCGTGATCGAGCAGATCCGCAAGTACGTGCCGGGCGAGGGCACCCACCGCATCGATCCCGAAGACAACCGCTTCATGATCCCGGTCGGTCCGGGCGAGCGGGGGGACTACATCCTTCTCGGTTCCGAAGGGATCGACGACGACGGCGACGGCCTCATCAACGAGGATCCGGTCGGGGGGTACGACCCCAACCGCGACTGGGGCTCGGACTGGCAGCCGAGCTATATCCAGGGCGGGGCGATGAACTACCCCTTCGAGCTTCCCGAATCCCGGGCGATCAACGACTTCATGACGGCCAACCCGCACATCGCGGGACTGCAGTCCTATCACAACTCGGGCGGGATGATCCTGCGGGGGCCCGGTGCGGCCTGGCAGGGCACGTATCCGACCGACGACATCCGTGTCTACGACGAGATCGGCGAGCAGGGTGAGCGGATGCTCCCCTACTACGACTACTTCGTGATCTGGCGCGGTCTCTACACGGTGCATGGCGGCTCGATCGACTGGCAGAACGACGGACTCGGCATCGTGAGCTTCGTCAACGAGCTCTGGAACAACGGGCAGTACTACAACAGCCCCCTCCTCCAGGAGCAGCAGCGCGATCCGAATTCCCCGATCTCGGGGCAGCGCGGCCGCTACTTCTTCGACGACAACCTCGAGTTCGGGGAGCACTACGTGGAGTGGGCGCCCTTCGACCATCCGGTCTACGGAGAGGTCGAGATGGGCGGGTGGGGCAAGCTCTCGGGCCGGGTCAACCCGCGCTTCATGAGCATGGAACTCTTCCACCGCAACATGGCCTTCACCCTCTACCACGCGGATCAGATGCCGCTGATGCGGATGGGCGAAGCCGAGGTGGAGCGGGTGCGCGATGACGTCTGGAGGGTGCGGGTGCCCATCGTCAACGAGCGGCTGATTCCCTCGATCACCGTGCGGGCCCGCGAGAACGGGGTCGTGCGTCCCGACCTCATCACGATCGACGGCTCGGTCGACGTGCTCACCGCCGGGTGGGTGCAGAACATTCACGTGCCGGGACCGATCGACGAGATCGACCAGCCCGAGCTGAAGCGGATCATGGTGAGGAGCGGACACCCGGGCCGCACCACGCGCACGCTGGAGTACATCGTGCGTGGATCGGGCAGCTTCACCGTCCACTACGACTCGGTGAAGGGCGGGAAGGCGAGCACCACGGTGCAGCTCCGCTAGGATCCCCCGTAGCGGGGAGGGGGACTCCCGCCGGGCGCCGAGGGTGGCGGCCGCGGGGCGTCCCCGACGATGAATGAGGGGGCGTCGGGACTTCGGTCCCGGCGCCCCCACGTTCTTGCGGGTCAGCCGGCGTCGGCGCCGCTCGGCTCCTTCCGCTGGCCGGTGAAGGTGCCCTGGTCGTAACTGCCCAGGTCGACCGACCCCTCGACCAGGCGACCTTCGCGCCAGGTGGCGACGTAGGTGACCTCGAAGAGGGTGGTCTCCATCGCGAGGAGCACGGTGAAGCGCACCTGGTCGCCCTCGATGGTCCCCGTCAGCTCTCCCGACGCCATCGAACTCGACACCGTCCCCGTGAGGTCGTTGCCTTCCTGGACGAAGTGGACGTCGCGCGTCCCCGTCCCGTTGCCGAGTTCCACCGTGAGTACCCACTCGCCGGTGAGATCCGCGGCGGGGGGGAGGGGCGCATCCTGTGCCGCGGCCGGAAGTGCGAAGGTCAGGGCAAGGAGGGCGGCGCCGAGGGTGTGCGAATGGCGGAGGGGTCGTCTGGTCATGTCGAGTCTCGCGGGGTGAAGGAGCGATGCCTTCCCTCTACCCCACGACGGCTGCGGGTTTCGCCCCCCCTCTTTCCGGAGACCCTTTGCGCATCAATTGTTGAAGGTTGAAGTTATTTGCGCACGAAGAGTGCAGCGTCGAGATTGACGATCCTCCCCCTCCGACGAGGAGCACCCATGAGTCCGCCGGTCCTGCAGGGGTTCCACCACATCACGATGGTCGCAACCGATGCGGCCCGCACGCTTCGCTTCTACCGCAACCTGCTCGGGATCCCCCTGGTCAAGCAGACGGTCAACTTCGACGATCCGGGTGCGTATCACCTCTACTTCGGACGCGGGACCGGCGAGCCGGGCACCCTCCTCACCTTCTTCGAGTGGCCTCACGCCCGGCGGGGGCAGTGGGGGGTGGGTGGCGTGCATCACCTCGCCCTCGGGGTCGCGGATCACGACGGGCTGCTGAAGTGGAAGCGACGGCTCACCGACGCGGGACTCCAGGTCAGCGGTCCGCTCGATCGAGGCTACTTCACCTCGCTCTACTTCCGGGACCCCGACGGGCAGATCCTGGAGATCGCGACGCGGGGCCCCGGGTACGCCATCGACGAGCCCGCCGATGAACTGGGACGCACACTGGTGGTTCCCCCGACCTCGAGGCTCCCCGAGGGACGCGACGACGACGCGATCGCCGCACGTACCTGGCCGGAGCCCGTCCCCGAGATCACCCCCGGCATGCAGCTCTACGGGATCCATCACATCACCGGACTCACCCCCGACCTCGAGGAGGCGCACGACTTCTACGCGGGGATTCTCGGTTTTCCCCTCGTCAAGCGCACGCTCAACCAGGATGACGGCAAGACGGAGCACTGGTTCTGGGCGCGCTACGATGGCCGGACCGTCGCGCCGCTGTCCACCTGGACCCTCTTCGGGTGGCCCGGTTCGACGATGCGGGCCCGCCCCGGCGCCGGCCAGACGCATCACGTCGCCTTCCGGGCCCGCGATGACGAGGCGCAGACGGCCTGGCTCGACCACCTCCGCAGTCAGGGACTCCAGGTGACCTCCGTCCAGGACCGGAGCTATTTCCGCAGCATCTACTTCCGGGCCCCCGACGGGATGCTGCTCGAAATCGCGACCGACGGCCCGGGATTTGCCGTCGACGAGCCGGAGGAGGCCCTGGGGCAGGCCCTCAAGCTGCCGGAGTGGCTGGAGCCGAGGCGTGACGAGATCGCGGCCAGCCTGAGCCCCCTCCCTCTCGACGATCCCCTCCCCCCGACGACGGAGCGCCCCCATGACGCCGAATGATCCCCTCCTTCGCCACGAGATCGAGGGCGTTCCCGTGCCGACCGGCGGACCGGTGATGGTCCTCCTGCATGGGCGCGGAGCGGACCGCCACGATCTGCGCGGCCTGCACCGGCACCTCCCCGAAGGGACGACCCTGGTGACCCCCGAGGCGCCCCATCCGGGCAGTCCCTGGGGGTACGGCCCCGGGTGGGCCTGGTACCGCTACGTCGAGGAGGACCGCGTGGTCGAGCCGACTCTCGCCGACTCCCTCGCGCGGCTCGACACCTTCATCGACGCGCTGCCCGGCTTCGTGGGCCACACCCCCGAGGCGATCTACCTCGGGGGCTTCAGCCAGGGCGGGACGACGGCCCTCGCCTGGGCGCTCACCCGACCGGGGCGTGTCCGGGGCGTCGTGATGCTCTCGGGATTCCTCGTCGACGCCCCCGATCTCGTCGCCGTCACCCCCGAGGTCGCCACGGGACTCGACGTGTTCTGGGGCCACGGGCTGGCCGATCCCGCCATTCCGCACGCCCTGGCCCTCCGCGGTCGGCAACGGCTGAGCGAGGCGGGCGCCCGGGTCACGGCCCACGACTACCCGATGGGCCATCAGGTCGCCCCGGAGGAGCTGCGCGACCTCGTCGCCTGGATCGACGAGGTGGGCGGAAGGGCGGAGAGCGGGGGGGAGTAGCGGGGCCTCTCCTCCGGCGGGGCACGAAAAGTGCACTGGCTGGTGCACCATGCGTTGCCCTCCCGCCCGCCTGCCGGCCTCCTCGCGCGTCTCGCGACTCGCCCTCCTCCCGCCCCTCCTTCTGGCGGTGGGATGCGGCGAGCGCGAGAGTACCGCTCCTCCGCTGGCAGCCTCGGTCAGCCTCTCGGTGACGGCGACGGTCGAGGGGACGACGGGGCCCGAGGTGCGGATGCGCGACCCGGCGCACGAGCTCGTCATCGAGCGGGTGGCCCTCGTGCTCGAGGGGGTGGAGTTGAGTGGTGCGGGCGGTGATGCCCCTCTCGAGCACCGCCCCTTCGTGCTCGACGTCCCGCTCCACGGAGCCGTCCGGTCGCTCCTGGCGACCGCGGTGGCGCCCGGCCGCTACCCCGCCATGCGCCTTCGCCTGCGCCCCCCCGCCCGGAGCGACCCGCACACCTGGCCGATCCGGCTCGATCATCCCGACGTGGAAGGGGTCTCGGTGCGGGTGGAGGGCCGGTGGGACGGCGAGCCGTTCACCTTCGGGCGCCCCCTCGACGACGTGCAGCAGATCGCACTCACTCCGCCTCTCGAGGTGGAGGGCCGCACGACCAACCTCACCCTCTCGCTCGACGTGGGATCGTGGTTCCGTGCCCCCGACGGGACCCTCATGGACCCCCGCGCGCTCGAGGGCGACACTCCCCCCGGACGCGCCGTCGAAGAGCGGATCCGGGCCTCGTTTGCCGCCTTCGAAGACGCCGATGTCGATGGGGTCGCCGGCGGGGATTGACCCGCACCGGCGTCACCTTGCTTCGAGCGCGAGTCGTGGGGCATCTTGGTACGTCCGGTGGCGTGGGGTCGCCGGACGGACTCCCACCCCGCTGTCCATGACCCTCGCCTCATCCCGTCTTCGCACGACGGTCGCTCTTGCCTTCGCCGGTCTCTTCGCTGCTGCCTGCGCAGCGGGAGGCGGTCCCGACACCCCCGCCCGCTCACCCGCCCCGGCAGCACCTGCGGAGCGCGCTGCGGGACTGGCGTCCGGCGTCTACACCGCCGAGCAGGCCGAAGTGGGAGGCCAGTACTTCAACCGGGCCTGCGCCGACTGCCATTCGGCCCGCGAGTTCTCGGGGACGGACTTCGCCTACGCCTGGGACGGGTCGACGGTCGGCCGCTTAGTGCAGTTCATCTCCGAGACGATGCCCGAAGACGACCCCGGCGGGCTCACCATGGAGCAGTATCTGGCGGTGACCGCCTACGTGCTGCAGCTGAACGACTACCCTGCGGGGCCGGAGCCGCTGGTCCACGATCCGGAGTTTCTCGAGACCCTCCGATTCGGCGCCGACACGGACGCCGCTCCCGCTCCGCGATGAAGGAGCCGTCCGGAAAGCACCTCGATCGCCGCCGTTTCATCGAACTGGCCGGTTCGACCACGGGGGCGGTCCTCGTGGGGCTGACGGCGTCGGGTGCCGCCGGCGAGTCCCCGGCCGACGCCGCCCCGAGGCCCGAACGCAGGCGCACCCCGCTGATGCGGTCGGGCCGTGCCCCCGACGTCTGCGTGATCGGTGCGGGCACCTTCGGACTGTGGACCGCCCTCGAGTTGCAGCGGCAGGGAGCGCGTGTGGAGGTGGTCGACCTCTACGGCCCGGGCAATTCGCGATCGACCTCGGGGGGCGAGACCCGGGGCGTGCGCACCAGCTACGGCGACCGCCCGCACGGCGTCCAGTGGGCGCGGTGGGCGCAGGAGGCGATCCGGCGCTGGAAGGCGTGGGATGAGGAACACGCGGGGGGCGCCGTCGCACCGTTCTTCTACACGACCGGTGACCTGATCCTTCGCCCCGCCATGGAGCCGTATCTGGAACGCACCATGGCCCTCTGGGACGAACTCGGCATCGCCTACGAGCAGCCCGCGATGGATGTGGTCGCCCGCGAATTCCCCCAGATCCGCTCCGACGACATGCAGGTCGCCCTCTACGAGCCGGGGGCCGGGGTCGTGCGCGCGCGTCGGGTCATGGAATCGGTGGCCGCCGTCTTCGAGCGGGAAGGCGGCACGATCACCATCGGACGCGCGACTCCCGGAGAGAGTGCGGGGGGCCGGCTCACGTCGGTGACCCTGGACGACGGGCGCACCCTCACGGCCGATACCTTCCAGTGGGCGTGCGGCCCCTGGCTCGCCAAGGTGCTTCCGCACCCGATGGCCGACCGCCTGAGGATCCCGATGGGGCATGTCTTCTACTTCGGCACGCCGCCGGGCGACTCCCGCTGGAACTGGCCCCGGTTTCCGAGTTACGGAGTGCCGGGGTCCACCGGGTGGGCGGCGCTTCCCCCCGATTATCGGGGACTGCGGGTCCGGATCGGGGGGCGCTCCGATGACGACCCCGACACCTCGGACCGGGCGCAGATCCCCGCCGAGGGCTTCGAGCGGGCCATCGCCTTCGTGCGGGATCGTTTTCCGGCGCTGGGTGACGCGCCCGTTCTCGAGACGCGGGCGTGCCACTACGAGAGCAGCGTGACGCGCAACTTCGTGATCGATCGCCACCCCGACTGGGAGAATGCGTGGATCACCGGAGGAGGCTCGGCCGAGGCCTTCAAGCAGGGTCCCGTCCTCGGCGAATACATCGCGCACCGGATCCTCGGAGAGGATCGCGAGCCCGAGCTGGCCGAGGGGTTCGCGCTGGGTGATGACCCCGGGGCGGATTCCTGAGCGGGCCGCCACCCTTCATCTGCGGCTCCGGGAGGTCGATACTGAGGAGTGTCCTGCGCGGTCCGCGCGCCTTCATTCACCTCGCTCCGCGATCGTGACGATCCCTTCGCCCCCCCCCCCCACGCTCGCCGGGAATTCTCCCACCGACATCGAGGGCGTGCGGGTGGTGCTCGTCGATGACGAGGCCATGGTGGTGCGGGTGGTACAGAGGCTCCTGGAGCGCGCCGGCTGCGAGGTGGCCGTCTTCACGGATCCCGCCGAGGCGCTGGGCGTGATTCGCGACCATCCCGAGCGCTTCGATCTTCTGCTCACCGACATGACGATGCCGGAATTGTCGGGGGTAGAGCTCGCCCGCGGAGCAGCTGCGGCCGGGGCGACCATGCCCGTGGTCCTGCTTTCCGGATGGATCGACCACCAGGCCGAACAGGACGCCCGGGCCGCCGGCGTCGCACGCATTCTGACCAAGCCCCTCCAGACGGACGCGCTGATCGAAGCCGTCCGCGAACTCGCGCGCCCCACCCGGCACTGACGCCCGGGCGGGGGCGTCCGGCCAGCCCTTCGGCTTCTGCTGGTCCCTGACTTCAGGACCGTGCGCACGTCCAGGGTCCGGAGGCTGCGCGACCCGGCGGGTTGCAGCGGATACCGGATCGCGCCGGCGCGGGGAGCACCCGGAACCATCACCGGGGGTGATCCGCGCCTTGGCTGCTCTCGCCCTCCGGTCTAGATTGGCGCGGGTATGTACAACCTTCATGGGGACGACACTCATGCTGAAGCAGATGGCTGTGCTGGCCGGACTCGCATTGCTGGTCGCCCCGGGGCTCGCCCCGGCGCAGATGGTTCAGGAGCAGATCGATCTCGACGTCATCGAGCAGATCCGCGAAGAGGGCTTCGAGCGCTCCCGGATCATGGAGCTGGGTGGCTACCTGACCGATGTGATCGGTCCGCGCCTCTCGGGATCGCCGGCGATGATGCGTGCGAATGAATGGACAGCCGAGCAGCTCCGCTCCTGGGGTGCGACCAACGTGAAGGTCGAGCCGTGGGGCGAGTTCGGCCGTGGGTGGGAACAGGTGCGCTACAGCGGTCGGATGTTGACGCCCTTCGTCCAGCCACTCCGGGCGATCCCGGTCGGTTGGACCGGGAGCACTCCCGGAACGGTCGAGGCCGATGTCGTCGCGCTCATCGCGGATGACGTCACCGACCTCGATCGGTACCGCGGGACGCTCTCCGGCAAGATCGTCCTCCCGCAGGCCCCCGGCGACTTCCCGCCGGAGTTCGATCCCGCCCCGCGCCGTCGCTCGCTCGAGTCGCTCCTGGGCGGCAGCCCGGTGGCAGGTGCGGCGGAGCAGAATCGGGGGGACCCCGCGGCAGCCCAGGCTGCGATGGAGGCTGCTCGTCGCCGCGCGGAGGTCAATCGGGCGATCAACGAGCTGCTCGCCGATGAATCGCCCGCCGTCATCCTGCGTCCGTCGGGACGCGCGTACGGAGTGATCCGGGGGGGCGGCTCGGGCGCCGGTCGGGTCCCGGGGAGTGACGAGCCGACGCCGGAGCTGATGGTCGCGGCAGAGCAGTACGGCATCATGTGGCGCAATGCGCAGCGCGGGATTCCCGTGCGGGCGGAGATTCTCGTCGAGAACCGCTTCTTCGACGACGACTACAACGACTACAACACTCTCGGTGACATCCAGGGGACGGACCTCGCCGATGAGTATGTCATGCTCGGCGCCCACCTCGACTCCTGGCACTACGGCACCGGGGCGACCGACAACGCCTCGGGGTCGATCGTGATGATGGAGGCGATGCGGATCCTCAAGGCGATCGGTGTGCAGCCGCGACGCACGATCCGGATCGCGCTCTGGGGCGGGGAAGAGCAGGGACTCCACGGCTCGCGCCGGTGGGTCGAGCAGAACGAGGACCTCTGGCCGAAGATCTCGGCGTATGTGAACGTCGACAACGGGACCGGTGCCATCCGGGGGATCTTCGCCCAGAGCAACCCCCACGTCGTACCGATTTTCGAGCAGCTTCTGGCGCCCTTCCGGAACGACGGCGTCGTGACCGTCAATCCGGGCAACACGAGCGGCACCGATCACCTGAGCTTCGACCGGGCCGGAGTGCCGGGGTTCCAGTTCGTTCAGGACCCGATCGAGTACTCGATCCGCACCCACCACACCGACGTGGACACCTTCGAGCGCCTCGTCGAGGACGACCTCATGCACAACGCCGTCGTGGTTGCCGCGCTGGTCTACCACCTGGCGATGCGCGACGAGATGCTCCCCCGCAAGGAGTAGTCGGCACGCCGTTGCGCAGGTGAGAGCGGGCAGCCGGCCGGTTCCGGCTGCCCGCTCCGCGCTCCGGTCCACCGCCCCGACCCCGACGGGCGCGGACCGCGCATGGGTGGGGTGGGGGTGCAACTCCTGCCGAAGAGCGGGGTGGTCTCTGGAGAGAGTCACGAGATTCCCCGTACCGAACCCGTACCATGGCCAACACTCCATCGACCATGCTTCCGCTCGGCACCGCCCTGCCGAGCTTCGAGCTTCCCGACGTCGTCTCCGGTCGGACCGTCTCGTCGCGGGAACTCGCCGACGCTCCCGCCTCGGTGGTCGTCTTCTGGTGCAACCACTGCCCCTTCGTCAAGCACATCACCGACGGCTTCGTCGAATTCGCGCGTGAAGTGATGGAACGGGGCGTCGCGGTGGTGGCGATCTCGTCCAACGACGCCGAAGCCTACCCGGCCGACAGCCCCGACCAGATGGCGCGCCTCGCCCGTGAGGTGGGCTACCCCTTTCCCTACCTCCACGACGCCTCGCAGGAGGTGGCGAAGGCGTTCGACGCGGCCTGCACCCCCGACTTCTACCTCTTCGACGGCGACGGCGTGCTCGTCTACCGCGGGCAATTCGACGGGAGCCGCCCCGGCAACGATGTGCCGGTAACCGGAAGCGCGCTCCGGACCGCGGTCGACCGTGTCCTGGCGGGGGAGCCGGTCCCCGACGACCAACTCCCTTCTCTCGGCTGCAATATCAAGTGGCGTCCCGGAAACGGGCCGCACGCCTCCGGGCGTTGAGGCGGGGGGAGTCCAGGTGAGGCGAGCCGGGACGCGTGCTCCCGGCTCTCGGGCACCGGGGCGTCGCCCTCGGCCGAGTGGGCGCCGAACGACAGAACGCCGCCGGAGCGAGTGCTCCGGCGGCGTTCCTCATTCGCAATCCGAACCTGGCGCGATGGCCAACTCCGGCGCGAACAGCGTCAATCGCTGTTACGACTTGTCACTTGCCGTAGCGGCGACCGCTTGCCCGTGCCAGGTCGGACGGAATACTGGAGCTAGACAAGGGATCACCTCCTTCTTGCGAGGAAACATCGGGCCTTCGATGACGGAGCGCCGATCTCCGGCACCCCCCGTCGACACCAACCTACCCCTCCTCCCCCGACGCTTCAACCGGGGGGACCCCGCGCGGGTCGGTGGTCGGCATCCGGGGGCGCGGCCGGCGGCCTCCGCATGGGGGTACCTCGGCGGCGCGGTGGCCTCGCCGGGGCGCAGTCCTCAGGCGTTGCGGTAGGCGCTGCGGATCAGGAGGGCGGTCACGACCAGGGCGATCGCGATCCAGAGCACCCCCCAGACGACCGTGGGGACGCCCGTCAACTCTGCCAGCATGTGGGCGTCGGAGGGCAGGTGGGGGCGGTCGAGGACGTCGCTCTTGATGTCGAGGATCGCGTAGAGCACCGAGGTGAGCCCGAGCGCCATGGTGAGCCGGCGGCTCCACGCGGGCGGAAGGCGCCGGCCGGCGAAGAGGAGTGCGCTGCCGAAGGCGAGGCCGAAGACGAGCCCGAAGACGTTGCGAATGTAGAGGATCGTGAGGACCAGCACCGCTCCTCCCACGACAGAGAGCAGCGTGCCCGGCCGGATCCGCTTCCATTGAGCCCCCTTCACCAGGAGCGCTCCGAAGCCGAGGCTCCCGAGGTACCCCGCCGAGAGCGTGAGGAAGCGTGATCCCCCGGCCCCCACCGTGAGTCCCCCTTCGCGCGGGTCGAGCGCGATGTGATGGACGACGCCCCCGCTCGCGATGAGGGCAACGGCGTGGCTCACCTCGTGGAGCAGCACGACGAAGATCTTCAGCGGGTAGATCACCGGAGTGTACCAGAGGTACCAGACCGCGGCGAAGTAGACGCTGAACCCGATGATGAAGTGCAGGCGGCGGCGCGAGGCAGGGGTCATGCGGGGCACTACGCCTCCGGTCCGGGTGAGGTTTCTCCGATCCGGATCGGACGGAAGCGGTGCAGGAGTCCTCCCCAGGTGGCGCGCAACGCCTCACGGGTGAGCGAGGCATTCTGCCCGCTGACCGAGAGTGCGCGCAGCGAGGTGCTCCGGATCGCCTCTGGCGAGGGGGACTCCCCGAGGCCGAGCAGATGCGCCCACTGCTCTGCCTGCTCGATGAACTCCCGCTCGGCCGCGGCGCGGTCGCTGTCGTCGGTGGTGATCCCGGCCGCGTCGGCCAGCGAGTTGGCGACGGACTGCTCGACGGCCCGCTGCCAGGCGTGGGTCATGGCCGCGGGGTCGTGCGGCAGATTCTCCCACTCCGCACGGGGAAGGAGGGCGGCGGCGTCACGCACGTCGCCGAGACGCACCTCCCACCCGTCGCCTTCGGCCAGGAGGATCGAGTCGGCCAGGGTGGCGTCGAAGAGATCGGCCGGGACGGGTGGCGGGGGGAGAGCCCCCGGGAGAGGAGGGGGCCGGGAGTCGGCGGGGCGGAAGCGCATGAGTCTCGCCACCTCGAGGGCCACCGCATCGCGCACCTCGTCGAAGGGGACGGTGTCCCGGGCCTCGAGTCGGAGCACGTGGAAGCCGTACTGGGTCTCGACCACTTCACTCACCTCGCCCGGCTCGAGGAGGGTCGCGGCGTTCCAGAACTCGTCGACCCAGCTGCCCTCCCGCCCGGGCGTCAGGAGTCCCTCGCGGCTCTCCGCCCCCGGCTCGTCGCTCACCTCGGCGGCGACGCGCGCAAAGGGTTCGCCCGAGCGGATCCGGGCGAGCGCCGCCTCGGCCTTCGCCCGTGCCTCGGCGCGGGTGGCATCGGGCTCGTAGCGGGCCGAGAAGACCAGCAGGTGGCGGACCGTCAACTCCAGGGCGGGGGCGGTCCGGTAGCGCGCGCGCAGGACCTCTTCGCCGACCCCCGCCGAGTCGAGCATCCGCTGGGCCTGGAGCCGGTGCCACCGCACCTCCGACAGCTGTGCCTCGATCCAGGGCCGGCCCAGCTCGGGCAGCGTCGAGTCGGCCACCGCGAGCGCAAACACGGTGATCTCTCCGAGCAGGCGGAGGCGGTCGTCGGTGAGTCCCGGCACCTCGGCGGCGGTGTAGCCGATCTCGCCCGCGGTCAGCACCGGCTGGGGCGCGTCACCGCAGGCGCCCAGCAGGCCGGCAGCCAGCAAGGCTCCGACGCCGGCGCGGCGAGGTCGCCGCAGGCGAGACGCGGCGGTGGCCGTGGCGGCCCGCGATGGCGGCCCGTTCGGGCACGACGGGCGCCGGTGGAGGCCGGGGACGGCGACGATGACACGGGGAGGCAGGCGCATGACGGGGATTCGAGGGTGGAGGGGCGGCGGCCCCCGCCCGGATGCGTGAATGCTGTCAAAAGCGGGCGAAATGCGCTACCTTGCAAGTATATGCATACTCCCGCGATCCGCCACGCACTCCGCGAACTCGACCACGCCTCGCGCGGATGGCCGGGCCTCCACCTCGTTCGGTGGGCGGCCTCGCCCTGGGTCGTTCGGTGGGCGCTGGGCGAGTTGCCGCTGACGGGTGTGGGCGCGACGGATCTCGAGCGCGAGCCGGCCCACCTCTGGACGCGGATGGTCGCCGCCGATCGGGATCGCCTGCGTCGGGAGTTCGTCGCGATCGACACTGCGGGGGTCGTACAGTACCGGATCACCTCCCGCTCGGGGGCCGAGCAGTGGATCCGCGAGACGGTCCGCCGCGTGACCTCCGACGACGGGCAAGAGGCCTTCGTCTCGTTCGCGCGTGAACTCGCCGTGGCGCCGACTGCGCTCCGCCCACGCCGACCCGCCGGGTGGGAGTCGGCGGGCGACTTCGGCCCGGGCATCCTGGTGGTCGAAGATGACGCGCCCGTGCGTTCGGTGATCGTGCGCATGCTCCGCCGCGAGGGCCACGACGTCATCGAGGCCGGATCCACCCGTGAGGCGCTGCGGATCTGGGACCGGACGCCGAATCCCATCCGGGTGCTCATCACCGATGTCATCCTGCCCGACCGGCCGGGTACCGATCTTGCTCGGGTACTCCGGCGTCGCAGTCCCGGAATGCACACCATCTTCGTCTCCGGCTACGCCGAAGAGGCGTTGAGGGCCCGGGTCGGACTCCCCGACGACGTCGTCTTCCTTGCCAAGCCGTTCCGGCCTCGCGAACTGGTCCGGACCGTGCGCGACGTTCTCGAGCTGCCGCTGGGTGGCGGCGGCGCCGTCGAAGGACCTCGCTCCGCCGTCTGACCCCGGGGGTCGAGGGCGACCCCCCCACGGGAGATGAGCGCGAATGTACACCTCCTGCATGTTCTGCAAGCGGGACCTCGGCCGCAACGAAGTGGTCGAGAGCTTCCCGGTCGGCCGCCGCCTTGCCTTCGATGCAGAGCGCGGCCGCCTCTGGGTCGTCTGTCGCCACTGCGAGCGGTGGAACCTGACGCCCCTCGAGGAGCGGTGGGAGGCCGTGGAAGACGCCGAGCGGATCTTCCGGGCAACCCGGCTGCGGGCACAGACGCCCGAAGTCGGACTCGCGCGCACGACGGAAGGACTCGAACTCGTCCGCATCGGCAACCCCCTGCGCGAGGAATTCGCCGCCTGGCGCTACGGCGATCAGTTCGGGCGCCGGCGCCGCAAGGCGATCCTCTACGGGGCGGGCGTCGGCGCCGCGATCCTGGGAGTGGCCATCGGAGGAATCGTCACCGGCCTGATCGGGGGGGCGGTCATCGGCCAGACGGGCAACTTCGTGAATCTGTGGAATCAGACCCGCACCCGGGCCCGACTGCGGCTCCCCGACGGGTCCGTCACCCGGGTGAAGACCCCCCAGCTTCACCGCGCCACGGTTCTTCCCTCCGACGATGAACTGGGGTGGGCGCTGCAACTCGATGTCGGACGGCGCTCCGGCCGCCTGGGCCCGCAGGATCGCCTGGTCTTCGAGGGGGAAGAGGCGCGCCGGGTGACTTCCGTCCTCATTCCCGCCGTCAACGCCGCGGGGGGGAGTCGCAAGAAGGTGCAGCGCGCCGTCCACACTCTCGAGGAAGCCGGTCACCCCGAGGAATTCCTGAAGTCCCTCCACCAGACCCCGGTCAAGGTACGCCGGAAGGGCTCGGAGGGCCCCGCGCTCATCCACCTCCCGCCCGAGAACCGCCTCGCCCTCGAGATGGCGCTGCACGAGGAACAGGAAATGCGGGCCCTGCAGGGTGAGCTCTGGCGACTCCGCCGCGCCTGGGAAGAGGCAGAAGAAATCGCGGCCATCGCCGACAACCTCTTCGTCGACGACGAAACCGAAGCCCGTCTGACCGCCCTCCGTTCCGATCCATCCGATCCGGTCCCCCCCGACGAGGGGTGAGCCGCGCCGCGCGCGGGCCGACGGCACCCCCCGGTGCCCGTTTGCCGGCGGTCCTGCTATATTGTCATGGTCCCCGTGCAGGTCGCCGCCGTGCGATCCACGAGAGGACCACGAAGGGGCCATAGCTCAGTTGGGAGAGCACCTGCTTTGCAAGCAGGGGGTCGCCGGTTCGAGCCCGGCTGGCTCCACTACGGTAGAATGCGGCGGAACGCCCCCTGACCGCGTCGGGTACGACGGGCCCATGATCGAGCATCCGCATCGCGGGGCCCCCGCAGTCCTCGCGGCGGCTTCCGCCCGGTGAGTCGCTCTCCGTCTTCCAACGGCGACCCGGAATCCTCCGGCGGCGCCCCCGGGTCCGCGCGCTCCGGCGGCAGGGGGTCCTCATCCGGAAACGAGGCCCGGCCGTCGAGGAGCGGTCCACCGACGGCCACCCTCCGTGAGCGGCTCGGTGCCCTCCGCAACCTCCCGCCGTTCCTGCGCCTTGTCTGGGAGACGGCGCCCGCGCTCACCCTGGCCAGCGTGGCGCTGCGCCTCGTGCGCGCCTTCCTCCCGGTGGCGACGCTCTACGTCGGCAAGCTCATCATCGACGAGGTCATCACTCTCGTCGGTCTTCCCGCGACCCCCGAGACGCTCGGCGGGTGGATGGAGGCGGGGCTCCTCACTCGCCTCGGGTGGCTGCTCGCGATCGAGTTTGCCCTCGCCATCGTCTCCGACCTCCTCGGCCGCTCCGTATCGCTCTTCGATTCCCTCCTCTCGGAGCGGCTCACGAACGAGACGAGCCTCCGTCTCATGGCGCACGCCGCGACCCTCGACCTCGAGCATTTCGAGGACGCCGAGATGCAGGACCGCCTCGAGCGGGCGCGTCGCCAGACGATGGGGCGCTCGGCGCTTCTGGGCCAGTTGCTCTCGCAGGCGCAGGACATCGTCACGGTCCTCACCTTCGGGGCCGGTCTGGTCATCTATGCGCCCTGGCTGGTGGTCCTTCTGGCCATTGCCCTCGTCCCGTCGTTCATCGGCGAGGCGCATTTCAACGCCCTGGGATACTCGCTCAACTTCCGGAGGACTCCCGAGCGGCGCGAGCTCGACTACATCCGCCAGGTGGGGGCGAGTCTGGAGACCGCGAAAGAGGTCAAGGTCTTCGGACTGCAGGACTTTCTCATGGAGCGCTTCCGCCGGATGGCGGACCTCTTCTACGATGACAACCGCCGCCTCGCCCTCCAGCGGGCCGGGTGGGGCGGGCTCCTCACGGCGGTCGGCACCCTGGCGTACTACGTCGCCTACGCCTACATCGCGTGGAGCACCGTCACCGGACGGTTCACGGTGGGCGACCTCACCTTTCTCGCCGGCTCGTTCCGGCGGCTGCGCGGCCTGCTCGAGGGGCTCCTGAGTCGCTTCTCGCAAGTCGCCGGGCAGGCCCTCTACCTCGACGACCTCTTCTCGTTTTTCGAGATCGAGCCGCGCATCCATTCCCGCCCCGGCGCGCGCGCCTTCCCGGCGCGGATCCGGGAGGGTTTCGTCTTCGACAACGTCGGCTTCCGCTACCCGGGCTCCGAGCGGTGGGCCGCCCGCCACCTCGACTTCACTCTCCACGCCGGCGAAACCCTCGCCCTGGTGGGCGA
>CAYORZ010000003.1:0-12898 GCA_964406485.1 uncultured Gemmatimonadaceae bacterium
GGTGTCACGGGTGTGTGCCGTGAGCGTGCCGGTCACCTCGACGCGCGGGTGGCGATCGGTGACGACGCGGGCCGAGAGCCGGCTCCGCTCGCCCGGGGCGACCACCCGCACGTCGGCGTGGAAGCGGTCGGGGTCGCCCAGCGGGTGCCACCGGAGGGCCACCTCCCCCCCGACCTCGCCCGCTTCCACCTCGACCGCGGCTCGCCCCTCGCCGATCACGAAAACGCCGCCGATCGCCCCGTACCCGAAGGGCAGATCGCCCCACATGCGGGTCTCTTCCATGACCTCGTCGCTCCACTCGAGGGCGTCGATCACGAGGTCGCCCCGGATGTGGCGGACCCCGGCCGCCCGCACCTCCTCGACCAGGCGCACGAGGGGGGCCTCGTCGTCGTCGTGGAAGCGCGCCGAAAGGGTGGGGTCGCCCGAGCCGTGGACGACGAGGTCGCCGGCGAGCACCCCGTCGGGATCGAGTTCGCCCTCGATCTCGAGGGTGGTCCGGAAGCGGTGCCCCGCTCCCCACCGCTCCAGCGCCGCCTGGGTGGTGAGAAGCTTCTGGTTCGACGCCGGCACGAAGCGGCGCCCGTCGTCGCGTCGATAGACGACCTCGCCGCTCGCCACATCGACCACGAGCGCGCCCACGTGCATCCGGTCGAAGGGGGGCGCGAGAAAGAGGGCGTCGAGCTCTGCCGTGAGCGTGGTGCCGTCGCCCGGAGGGGAAGCCGGGGCGGACAACGCCTGCGCGGCGAGGGGGGCGGCCGCGGCGACGGCGACCAGGAAGGCAAGCACCCGCGGCAGGAGAAGACGACGGCGCGTTACCGCCGCACGAGTCCCGGTCCGGTGCCCTGCACTCCTCCGATGATCGTCTCGATGGCCCATCGTAGCGCACCTCGCTGTCGCAGCGTCGTTGGCGGGTGCCCGAATTCGCGCCGAAGCGCCCGGGCGAGTGCCGTTCCGGTCGAATACCCGAGTTCGAGGGCGATGGTCTCGATCGTGGACTCGTCCCGGTCGAGAGCCGCCGCCGCCCGCAGGAGGATTCCCCAGCGAAGGATCCGCCCGATGGGCGGGAGCCCGAGAGCGCGCAGCCTGCGCGCGAGCGAGGCGGCATCGACCCCCTCCGGAGCCGCAAGGTCGTCGGGCGTCATCGGGACGGTGGCACCGGCGACCGCCCGCCTCAGGCTCCGCTCCAGGAGGGGATCCACCCGCCCCTGCACCGCCGTGGCGACCCCCCGCCCCAGCGCCCGGGCCAGGGCGCGCCGCGCCGCCCGCCGGAGCTCGCGCCGCCCGTGGTCCACACCGGCGACCACGAGTTCGTCGACGCCGAGCCGGCCCATGTGCCATGCATCGCGGCCCCCTCCGGGGGGGACCGAGTAGACGAGGAGACCGACGGCCGGGTGGTGGCGCTGCATCCACCGCAGGGGCGGCTCCGGATCGGGGCCGAGCGTCTGGGGAGTGAGAACGATCAGGTGGACGGGATGGCTCCGGAGAAGGGGGGGCAACGCTCCCCACTCCGGGACATCGAGAAGCCGGTGCCCCGGGAGGAGGGCTCCGTGAAGCCGGGCCCGGTCCCGCGGATCGCGCGCCAGAATGGCGATCGTGGCCAGCAGTCCTCCTGAGTGGGGGGCGCGGTCCCGAGTGACGCGGCGCTACTCGGGAGGG
Source organism: uncultured Gemmatimonadaceae bacterium (assembly GCA_964406485.1). Classification (GTDB taxonomy): domain Bacteria; phylum Gemmatimonadota; class Gemmatimonadetes; order Longimicrobiales; family Gaopeijiaceae; genus Gaopeijia. The sequence continues at coordinate 1,657 of CAYORZ010000003.1, forward strand.
TGGAGGGTCACGGCGGTGCCGTAGGCGAGCATCTCGGCGGCGCCCTTCATCACCTCGCAGGTCTGGAAACGGACGGCGACCACCGCTTCCGCGCCGAGGGCCTGCGCCTCTTCGATCATCCGGTCGATCGCCTGCTCTCTCGATTCGGCGAGCATCTTCGTGTACTCCCGTACCTCACCGCCGGCGATGTTCCGCAGGAGGGCGGTGATGTCGTGGCCGATGTGGCGGGCCCGGATCGTGTTGCCGCGCACGAGGCCGAGCACGCGGTCGATCCGGCGTCCGTGCACTTCGGGTGTGGTGACGACGATCATCGTTCGATGTTCCGGTAAAGGTCGGTACGGGACTCCCGGACTCGCTCCAGGATCACATTCAGAAGAAGCACGAGGAAGCCGACCCCGAGGGCTCCCACCGCCAGCTTTTCCACCATGGCGGCGGGCGAGGTGGCGTAGACCCAGACGCCGTAGCCGAGCCAGACCAGGGCGCCCACGCTGACGAGGATCCACCCGACGGGGCGGCTGATCCGGCCGTGCACCTCGTCCCACACCGAGCGCTGCGGGAGGCGGCCGTCGACCAGCCCCTCCATGTCGCGGTGGAGGGCCTCGAAGATCCGGAGCTCACGCTGGAGTTCAGTGGATCGCTCCAGCGCCTCCCGCACCCGCTGCGCCTCGCCGGGAGAGAGTTCTCCGTCGAGGTAGCGCATCAGGTCATCACTGCTCACGGTGTCGGACACCACGCCTCCTTAGGGATACACGACCCCCATCGCCTGGAGCGACTCCTTCAGCGCACGGCGCGCATGGAAGAGTCGACTCGCGACCGTCCCCTCGGGGATCTGGAGAATCTCGGCAATCTCGTGATACCGAAACCCCTCCAGTTCCCTGAGCACCAGGACTTCCCGGTGTTCGGAGCCGATGCGTTCCAGCCCTTTCCAGAGCAGCTCGCGCGCCGCGGTACGCTGGCGCATCCGCTCCGGTCCCGTGGATTCGTCGGCGGGGCGAAGCTCGAGCCGCTCGTCGACCGTCTCGAACCGCCCGCGGAGACGGCGGCTGCGCAGCATGTCGCGGCACTGGTTGCGCAGGATCTGGAAGAACCACGGTCCGAAAGGTCGCGCCAGGTCGAAGCGACCCAGCTGGTTGTACACCTTCACGAAGGCTTCCTGGACCGCGTCGTGGGCGTCGTCGGGATGCCCCATCATTCCTGTGGCGACCCGCAGCGCCCGTCCTTCGTACGCCCGCACGATCGGCTCGTAGAAACGCGGGTCTCCGCCCCGGCACTTCCGGATCAGCTCTCGTTCGACCTCCGGCTGCAACGCAACTCCCCTTCTGGGTTCGATCGGATACGGAGGGCGAAGCGGGATCCTTCACTCCCCCGGCATCCCCGACGCCTTCCCGTGGGGCGGGGTTTCACCCGGGCGGGGCCCGCCGCGCGCCCTACCGGTCATCGCTCACCGGACGCTCGGCCCTTGCCTGCCGCACCATTTCGCGCACGTCGGCCAGGAGCTGCTTCGCGTCGTAGACGATCCCGTCCTTCACCGTGAAGCGGATTCCGCCGACCCGGGTCACGTTGCCGTCGTCGTCGAGCTTCAGGGCACCCGTGCCGTAGAGCACCTTGAGGTTTTCCAGGGGGTTTTCCTCGATCAGGACGAGGTCGGCCTTTGCCCCCGGGCGGAGGATCCCGAAGTCGAGCGGGTACTCGGTGCCCTTCGGCTTGTGGAGCTGGAGGGCCCCGTGGTACGTCGCGGCGCGGATCACCTCGAGGGGGTGGAAGCCCGCCTCGCGAAGGAGTTCCAGTTCACGGATGTAGTCGAAGCCGTAGAGTTTGTAGATGTACCCCGAATCGGAGCCGGTCGTGACGATGCCTCCGGCGTTCTTGTAGTCGTTCAGGAAGCGCATCCACTTGTCGTAGAACCGCTTCCAGTGGTACTCGTCTTCCGAGGTCCAGTAGAACCAGTACGAGCCATGCGCTTCGCGCGACGGCTGGAAGAAGTCCCACTGCGAGGGGAGGGTGTAGTCGTCGTGCCACTCCGCCTCTCGGGCGCGCATGAGGTCGCGGCTGGCCTCGTAGATCGTGAGGGTGGGGTCGAGCCCGAGGTCGAGTTCGAGGAAGCGCTCGATCAGGGCGTTCCACTCCGGAGAGCCGGGGTCGGCACTCTGCTCCCAGAGGCGGGCCACCTGCCCGAACCGGTCCTGCTCGTTGTTGTAGTTGTAGTCGAGGGGCCAGTCCTGGATGCTGTAATCGGTGAGGAGAGCCTCGAAGAGGCCGTAGTGGTGCGTGACCATGTCGAGCCCCGCCTCGGCGGCGTCGAGGGCGTCGAGGCGGGCGAGGTGGGTCTGGCCGAGGTGGGCGACGGTCCCCAGTCCGTGGAGCGCCGCCTCCTGAACCAACGCCTCGAAGACGGGCGGGTCCATGTTCGCACCGGACAACTTGAGGCCGTCGACGCGCGCCCCGTCGACCTCGTGCTCGGCGATGAAGCGCACCCACGCCCGTGCCTGTTCGGGCGAATTGATGGCCCCGCCGTCCCACCCCTCGCCGGGGCGGGCGTAGGTGAACATCCGGGGGGCCACGATCTCGTTGCGCTCCGACTTCGCCTTCTCGCCGAGGGCCCAGTTGACCGGTCCGTGGCCCACACCCCGCGACGTCGTCACGCCGTGGGCGAGCCAGAGCTTGTACGTGTACTCGCCCTGGGGCGCCTTCCCCGACCCGCCGGTGTGGCTGTGCATGTCGACGAAGCCGGGAAGCACCCACCGCCCCTCCCAATCGATCTCGCGGTCGCCAGGCGCGGGCCGCCGGCGCTCGTTGATCGGGACCCCCGGGTAGCCGACAGAGCGGATCTCGGCGATGCGGTCGCCCTCGATCACGATATCGACCGGACCCTGCGGGGGGGCGCCCGTCCCGTCGACGATGATCGCGCCCCGGATGACCAGCCGTTCGTGCGGGCCGTCGCCCTCGTCGGGACCGCGGGGGGTGGTCACCTCCATCTGCGCCTGGAGGGGGAGGGCCGCGACCAGAGCGGCGACGGCACCGACGGAGAAAAGCAGGCGGGGGAGGCGGAGCATGAGGGACCTCGACAGAAACCGGGTGCGGCAGCCCGCCGGGCGGTCGGCCGGGCGGACGAGAGAGTGACGATGCGGCTGGATATACGGTGACCCCCACCCTCACGCAATGTGGGGCGGGGGGGTGCACCGGCTCCGGCACCGCCGGCGGGAGTGTACGAAAAACGGGGGATGCGCCACCTTTCGTCTTCCGCCGCGTTCCCCTTTTCGGACCTCTGCCCATGGCCCAGGCCCCTCGCGACGCCGTCTCCGCTCCCCCGCCGTCCCCCCCGGACGAGGTGGTTGAAGAAGCGCGACAGCTCCGCGAGGAACTCCACCGCCACAACTGGCTCTACCACGTCGAGGCCCGACCCGAGATCACCGACGCGGAGTACGACCGCCTCTTCCGCCGGCTGCAGGAACTCGAGGCCGCCTACCCTGCGCTGTGCACCCCGGAGTCCCCGACGCAGCGGGTGGGCGCCGAGCCCCAGGAGTCGTTCCGCACCGTCGCGCACCTCGCGCCCCTCCTCTCGCTCGACTCCAGCCAGGAGGCGGCCGACGTGGCGCGCTTCGACGAGCGGGTGCGGAAGGCGCTCGATCACCCCGTGTCGTACCTCCTGGAGCCGAAGCTCGACGGAGCCTCGATCGAACTCGTCTACGAGGGGGGGGTGCTGACGCGGGCGGTGACGCGGGGCAACGGGCAGGTCGGCGAAGACGTCACCGAGAACATCCGCACGATCCCCTCCGTTCCGCTTCGTCTGCGCGACAGCGTGCGGCCGCTCCCCGCGCGGCTGGCGGTGCGCGGCGAAGTGATGATGACCGTGGCCGCCTTCGAGCGGTTCAATGCACGGCTCCTGGAAAGCGACCGCGAGCCGTACGCGTCGCCCCGCAACTCGGCCGCCGGGGCGATCCGGCAGCTCGATTCCCGCCTGACGGCCGAGCGGGAACTGGTCTGTTTCGCCTACGACGTGCTCGTGGTCGAGGGGGCCCGCTTTCACCGCGACCGCGACGCGCTGGAGGCGCTGGGCGAGTGGGGATTCCTTTTGCCCGAGCGGGTGCAGATCGCCGAAACCGTCGACGAGATCGTGGCGTACCACGCCGAGATCGAGGCCGTGCGCGACGACCTCGACTACGAGATCGACGGGGTGGTCATCAAGCTCGACGACCTCGATGCCCGGGCCGATCTGGGCGCCACGTCGCATCACCCGCGGTGGGCGATGGCCTTCAAGTTCGAGCCGCGCAAGGAAGTCACGCGCGTCGAGCGGATCGCGATCTCGGTCGGGCGGACGGGGGTGCTGACGCCGGTGGCGCTCCTCCTTCCCGTGCAGGTCGGAGGGGTCACGATTTCGCGTGCCTCCCTCCACAACCGCGAAGAGGTGGCGCGGAAGGACGTTCGCGAGGGCGACCGGGTACGGATCCAGCGGGCGGGCGACGTGATTCCGCAGGTGGTCGAGCGGATCGACGAGCCGGATCGCCCCCGCGCCGAACCCTTCCGGATGCCCGAGCGCTGCCCCGCCTGCGCCACCCCGGTCATCGACGACGGGCCCCGCACCGTCTGCCCGAACCGCTTCGGCTGCCCCGCCCAGCTCAAGGGGCGGATCGTGCACTTCGGGTCGCGCAACGCCCTCGACATCGAGGGACTCGGCGAAGAGACGGCCGCCCTCCTGGTCGACCGCGGCCTCGTGCGCGAACTCGCCGACCTTTTCGATCTCGTCCCCGACGACCTGGTCGGCCTGCCCGGCTTCGCCGAGAAGTCGGCGGCGAATCTCGTCGACGGGATCCAGCGGCGGAAGACGATCGAACTGCGTCGCTTCCTGCACGGACTGGGGATTCCCGAGGTGGGGGTGACGGTCGCCCGGGACCTCGCCCTCCACTTCAGGTCGTTCGAGGCGATCCGTGCTGCCGACGCCGAGGCGCTCGAAGAGGTGGCGGGTATCGGGCCGAAGATGTCGGCGGCGATCCGCGGCTTCCTCCAGGAGCCGGCCAACGTGGTCGCCATCGACCACATTCTCGAGCGCGGGCTCACGCTCGTCGCTCCCGAGGGTCCGGCCGAGACGGTGCTCGCGGGGCGTCGCTTCGTCTTCACCGGGGGACTCCGCACACTCACCCGCGCCCAGGCGCGCAAACTCGTCGAAGGGGCGGGCGCCCGCGCGGTGTCGGCGGTGAGCAGCGAGACGGATTGGGTCGTGGCCGGGAGCGATCCGGGGTCGAAGCACGACCGGGCGATCGAACTCGGGGTGGCAGTCCTCTCCGAAGAGGAATTCCTCGACCTCCTGCGCGAGGCCGGAGTCGAGACACCCACCCCCCGCGGAGGCTGAGGTGGAAAACATCGACATCGCCCGCACGCTCGCGGAGACCGCCGATCTGCTCGAGATCCAGGGGGCGAATCCCTTCCGCATCCGCGCCTACCGCAACGCGGTCCGCACCGTCGAGGGACTCACCCGTTCCCTCGAGGAGATGGTGGCCGACGGGGCCGATCTCACCGACCTCCCCGGGATCGGCAAGGAGATGGACCACCACATCCGCGAGCTCCTGCAGACCGGCCAGCTTGCGACCCTCAACGCGGTGACGGAGGAGATCCCGCGCACCCTCGCCGAGCTCACCCGCCTCGAGGGGGTGGGGCCGAAGAAGGCAAGAACCCTCTACGACGAGCTGGGCATCGAGTCGATCGAGGGACTCCAGGCCGCACTCGAGAAGGGCGAGGTCCAGAAGGTGAAGGGGTTCGGCGCCCGCAGCGCCGAGAAGATGCTGCGGGCGATCCGCGACCACGAACGCCAGCGGGGGCGCGCGCTCCGCTCCGAGGTGGAGCCCTACCTCACCCCCCTTCTCGCATGGATGGACCAGGCCCCCGGAGTGAGTCGCCTCGAGGTGGCCGGCAGCTGGAGACGCGGGCGTGATACCATCGGCGATCTCGACCTTCTCGCCGCCAGCGAAGGCGACGGCACCCCGGTCGTCGAACACTTCACCGCCTTTCCGGGCGCGGTTCGCGTCGAGGCGTCGGGCTCGACGAAGGGCAGCATCGTGCTCCGGTCGGGACTCGCGGTCGATCTGCGGGTGATCGGAGCCGATTCGTTCGGTGCCGCCCTGGTGTACTTCACCGGCTCGAAGGAGCACAACGTCCACCTCCGCACCCTCGGGGTGAAAAGGGGACTCCGCATCAACGAGTGGGGCGTCTTCGAGGTGCCCGAGGGGGTCGACCCGGAGTCGGTCGGCAAGGACGAGGGACCGCGCGTCGGCGGACGCACCGAAGAAGAGGTCTACGCTGCGCTCGATCTCGCCTGGGTCCCCCCCGAGATGAGCGAGAACCGGGGCGAGATTGCCCTCGCCCGTGAAGGACGGCTGCCCCCGCTGATCGAGGAGAGCGACCTGCGGGGTGACCTGCATATGCACTCCACCTGGACCGACGGCCGCGACACGATCGTGGCGATGGCGCTGGCCTGCGCCGAGCGGGGGTACGACTACCTGGCGATCACCGACCACTCGCGCGCGGTGACGATGGTCCGCGGGCTCACCCCCGAGCGCGTGCGCCAGCAGTGGGACGAGATCGCCTCGGCGCAGGACACGGTCGGCGACACCATCCGGATCCTGCGGGGGCAGGAAGTCGACATTCTCCGCGACGGGACGCTCGATCAGCCCGACGACATCATCGCGGAGCTCGACGTGGTGGTCGCCTCGGTCCATTCCTTCATGGACCTGGGGCGCGACGAGATGACGGAGCGGGTCGTGCGCGCCGTGCATCACGGCGGGGTCGACATCCTCGGCCATCCGACCGGCCGCCTGCTCGGACGCCGCGAGCCGTTCGCGCTCGATATGGAGGCGGTGCTGGAGGCCTGCCTCGAAGCCGACGTCGCCGTCGAGATCAACGCGAATCCGCGACGTCTCGACCTCGACGACCGCTACGCCGCCCGGGCTCGCGAACTCGGGGTGAAGGTGGTGATCAACACCGACGCCCACCGCATTGCCCAACTCGATCTGATGCGCTTCGGGGTGACGCAGGCCCGACGAGGGTGGCTCGAAGCCCGTCACGTGGTGAACACGCTCCCCCTCGACGAACTTCTCGCCTGGTTGCGGGGACGCCGGTGATCGCGGCCCCGTTCCCCGCAAGTCCGGCGCTCCCCCGGGTGCGGAGCCGCGGCCGATGGTGAGCCCGCTCATCACCCACTTGCTCCTCCTGTCCCTGGGGGTTGTCGTGCTCTACTTCGGGGCGGAGTGGCTGGTGCGCGGGGCGTCGCGGATGGCTGCGGCGCTCGGCGCGCCGCCCATCGTGGTGGGGCTGACCGTGGTCGCGATGGGCACCTCCGCTCCCGAGCTCGTGGTCTGCCTGGTGGCCGTGCTCGGCGGAAATTCCGATCTGGTGATGGGCAACGTCCTGGGGTCGAATCTCGCGAATGTGGGCCTGATCCTGGGAGTGACCGCGATGATCTGGCCGTTGGACGTCGCGTCGCGGGTGGTGTCGCGTGAACTGCCGGTGATGGTGGTCGTCACCCTCCTGCTCTTTCCCCTCGCATGGGACGGCGCGATCGGCCGCCCCGACGGCATCATTCTCGTCGTCGTCCTGGCGCTCTACCTGCTCTCGGTGAACCGCACGGCCATCCGGGAACCGACGGAGGTCGCGATCGAATTCGATGGCCTCGACGACGAGGCCGCCCCTGGTCCGGCGAGGGTGGCGAAGTCCGTGGGTCTCGTTGTCGCGGGTTCGATCGGACTGGTGCTGGGGGGACGCGCGGTCGTCCTGTCAGCCGAATATTTCGCAGTGGCCTTCGGGGTGCCCGATCTGATCATCGGACTGACCCTTGTCGCCATCGGCACCTCGCTCCCCGAACTCGCCACCGCCCTGGTCGCCGCGGTCCGGAAGGAAGCCGACATCGCGGTCGGCAACATCGTCGGCTCCAACATCTTCAACATCGCCGCCATCCTCGGCATCACCTCGATCGTGGCTCCCGTCGAGGTGGCTCCCTCGATTCTCTTCCGCGAACTGCCCGCCGTCCTGGTGGTGTCGCTCGTCACCGTCGCCATCGCCCGCACCGCGCACCGCGTCCACCGGTGGGAGGGGGCGTTGCTCCTGGCGACCTACGTCGGCGTGGGGTTCTGGCTGATCCGGTGAGCCGCTACGGCACGGGCTCGAAGCGCGCGGTGAAGTGGCGAAGCGTGGGGGCCTGCTCGACGATGCGGTAGCCGGGGATTTCTGCCCGCCGTTCCCATACCTCGCCGATCACGTCGATCACGTACTTGATCTGCGACTCGGTGTAGACGCGCCGCGGGATCGCCAGCCGTACGAGTTCCATCCGCGAGGGGACTTCCTCTCCGGTGTCGGGGTCGGTGTGGCCGAACATCACGGTACCGATCTCGACCCCGCGGATTCCGCCGGCGAGGTAGAGTTCGGCGGTCACGGCCTGACCGGGAAGCCGGGTGCGGGGCATCTCGTCGAGAAAGGCTGCGGCGTCGATGTAGATGGCGTGACCGCCGGGGGGCTGCATGATCGGCACCCCCTTCTGCGTCAGATGCTCGCCGAGGTAGCGAACGGAGGCGACGCGGTAGGCGAGGTAGTCCTCGTCGACCACCTCTTCCAGTCCCACGGCGACGGCCTCGAGGTCGCGGCCCGCGAGTCCCCCGTACGTCGGAAAGCCCTCGGTCAGGATCAGGAGGTTCTCTTCCTCGCGGGCGAGTTCGGGGTCGCGGGTGGCGAGAAAGCCGCCGATGTTGGCGAGGCCGTCCTTCTTGGCCGACATGGTGCAGCCGTCGGCGAGGTCGAACATCGCCCGGGCGATGTCGCGGACGGAGACGCTCCCCCACCCTTCCTCGCGCGTCTTGATGAACCAGGCGTTCTCGGCGAAGCGGCAGGCATCGAGGTAGAAGGGGATCCCGTGGCGACGACAGACGGCGGCCACGGCCCGCAGATTGGCCATGGAGACCGGCTGCCCGCCGCCGGTATTGTTGGTCACCGTCATCATCACCAGGGGGATCCGCTCCCGCCCCTCCCGATCGATCAACTCCTCGAGGGCCGCGACATTCATGTTGCCCTTGAAGGGGTGCGGCTCGGCGGGCACCAGGGCGTCGTCGGTCGGGAGGTCGACGGCCTGCGCCCCGGTGGCCTCGACGTTGGCGCGGGTCGTGTCGAAGTGGGCGTTGCTCGGGACGACGTCGCCCGGAGAACAGACGGTGGTGAAGAGAATCCGCTCGGCGGCTCGTCCCTGGTGGGTGGGGATCACGTGCGGAAATCCGGTGAGATCCCCCACCACGTCACGGAAACGGAAGAACGACTTGCTCCCGGCGTACGCCTCGTCACCCCGCATGATCGCGCCCCACTGCTCCGCGCTCATCGCCGAGGTACCGGAATCGGTGAGAAGGTCGATGAGCACGTCTTCGGCCCGCAGCCTGAAGACGTTGTATCCGGCGTCCTGCAGGAGCTGCTCCCGCTCCGTGCGGGTGGTCATGCGGATGGGTTCGACGACCTTGATGCGAAACGGCTCGATGATCTCGGGCATGGGCGCGGCGGAAGGGTCAGAGAGTGGCGAGGGCCTGCTCGAGGTCCGCGACGAGGTCGTCGGCGTCCTCGACACCCACGCTGAGACGGATCATTGCGGGGGTGATCCCCATCCGGACCTGGTCGGCGGGGTCGATGTCGGAGTGGGTCATGGTGGCGGGGTGCTCGGCGAGCGACTCGGTCCCCCCGAGGCTCACCGCGAGCTTGATCAGCTTGAGGGCGTCGAGGAAGCGGAAGGCCTGCGCTTCGCCCCCCTGGACGTCGAACGAGATCATGCTCCCCGGGCTGAGGCACTGCCGGCGGTAGAGTTCCCAGTCGGCGTCGCCCTTCTCGAGGTGTCCGAGGTAGCGAACACGGGTGACTGCCGGATGGTTCACGAGGAAGTCGGCGAGAACCCGGGCGTTTTCGGCCTGCCGGGTCATGCGCAGCTTGAGCGTCTCCAGCGAGCGGAGGAGCAGCCACCCCGTCCAGGGCCCGGCCATGCTTCCGAAGAAGGTGCGGGTCGCCTTGACCCGGGTGATCAGTTCCTCCCGGCCCAGGGCGGCACCGGCGATGAGGTCGCTGTGCCCTCCCACGAACTTGGTCAGCGAGTAGAGGACGAGGTCGGCGCCGTGCCGGAGCGGATGCTGGAAGACAGGTCCCAGGAAGGTGTTGTCGACCGCCACCAGCACCTGCCGTTCCTCGGTCGAGTGGCGGCGGGCGATCCGGCTGCACGCCTCGATGTCGACCAGGTGGTTGGTCGGGTTGGCCGGCGTCTCGACGTAGATCATCGCCAGCCGCTCGGCGCGGTCCCCTTCGGAGAGGGCGGTCTCCAGTCCGTCGATCCCGTCGGCGGCGTGGAAGCGGACGGTCTCGATCCCGAACTCGGGCAGGATCTTCTTGAAGAGGTACTCCGTCCCGCCGTAGACCGGCTCGCTGTAGGCGAGCACCTGGCCCGGGCGGAGGAAGGTGAAGGCAGTGGTGGCGATCGCGGCCATCCCGCTCTCGAAGGCGGCGGCCGCCTCGGCCGAGTCCCAGAGGGTCAGGCGGTCCTCGAGGATCTCGAGCGACGGATTGTTCAGCCGGGAGTAGATCAGTCCCAGCGTCTCGTCGTTGCGCTTCTCGCGCTGTCCGTACGCGACCTCGAAGAATGCCTTCCCGGCCTGCGCCGACTCGAAGACGAAGGTCGACGTCTGGAAGATCGGGGGTTTCACGGCCCCTTCCGACCATTCGGGTCGGTATCCGTAGCTCATCATCAGGCTCTCGGGGCTCAGCTCGTGCTCCCCGATGAACCGCTTGTCACGCTTGTCGGCCACCCTCGACTCCCTTGCTGGATGTGCGACCCGGCCCGGTACGGACCGGTCCCCCGGAAGGTACGAGACCCGGCTGGCCCCGGCCAAGGTGGGGCGGGCGAAACTCCTTGCCCCGGGGGACTGCCGGTGGCAGGGTGAACAATGGCCAGACGCGATCGCGCGGTGGAGCGCGCACTCACCCGGTGGACCGAGAAGGGGCTGCTCGATGCGCCCCTGGCCGCCCGGCTGCGCGACGAGGCTCGCGACGACCACGCCGCGCGCACCCTCCGCGCCGGGCAGCTTCTCGTCGCGATCGCGGGGGCCACGGCCCTCTTCCTCGGCGGGGCCATCTTCGTCTCCGAAAGCTGGCCGCTCCTCTCCGAACAGACGCGCACCACGGTGCTGGCCGCTTCCTCGGTGGTGATGGTGAGGGTCTCCTTGCCGGCGCGGTAGATCAC
>CAYORZ010000003.1:12908-18235 GCA_964406485.1 uncultured Gemmatimonadaceae bacterium
GGGGGGGTGGGGGGGGGCTGGCGGGGGGGGGGGGGGGGGGGGGGGGGGCCGCCGGATCGGCGAAGTGCTCCAGGTGGCCGCCCTATCCCTGGGTGCCTTCACCCTCGGCTACTCCGAGGCCGGGTGGGCGCGCGGCTCTACCGGGGCCCGCGTGATCGGGGCGATCGGGCTGGCGGTTCCCATTGTCGTGGGACCGCGGGCGTGGCGGGGCTCGCCCGGGCTCGTCGCGGCCCACACCGCCCTCGCCCTCGTCTACGCCGCCCTCTTTCTCGACCGTGCCTTCGGCCTCGAGGCCGAGACGATCATCTGGGTCCTCGACGGTCTGCTGCTCTCGGCCCTCGTCGTGCTCTGGCTGCGCCTTCGCCATCGGTGGGACGCGGGGGCCGACCGCGAACTCGCCGCCTTCGTCGCGGGGTGCTGGGCCGGTCTCGTCCTCGTCTTCCTCACCGGGGGCGTCTCGCTCCGCTGGGGGGACCAGACCGTGTGGGCCCTCGACCTCTGGTGGCTGGGGCTGGTGGGGCTCACCCTATGGGGCGCCGCCCGCTCCCGCGACGAATCCCGGAAGGACCGGATCGAGACGCACATGGCTGCCCTCGTCCCCCCGGGGACTGCGCTCGTCGGCTTTACCGTGGGCGAAGCGCTCGCCCTTCCCGACCTCGTCTGGACCGTGGCGGCCGGCGCGGTGGCGGCGGCCGGACTCGCGTGGGGGCTCCGGGTACGCAACATTCCCACCGTTGTCGCGGCGACGGCCGCCCTTGTCACGGTGCTGTGGACGCACGCGATCGTGCAGTCCCATGCCGCGCTCGCGGTCGCGACGATGGTCGTCACCGCCGTCCTCCTCTTCGGCGTCGCTGCCCGGATTCGGGCGAGGGTCTGACATTCCACCCTGCGGAGGTCTACCTTCCGAGCTTTCCTCTCCTCGCCCCTCACCCCTCCTGGACGGGTCGCCATGCTCTCGCTCGATCTCACCGGAAAGCGTGCCTTCGTGGCCGGCGTTGCAGACGACAACGGTTACGGCTGGGCCATCGCCCGCGCCCTCGCCGGGGCCGGGGCCACCGTCTCCATCGGCACCTGGCCGCCCGTGCTCGGCATCTTCGAGCGGCTGCGGGAGCGCGGACGCCTCGATTTCTCGCTCGAACAGGGGGGCGAATGGACGATCGAGCGGGTCTACCCGCTCGACGCCAACTACGACACCCCGGACGATGTGCCCTCCGAGGTGCGCGACGACAAGCGGTACCAGGGCGTGGAGGGCTTCACGATCCAGGAGGTCGCCGACGCCCTCGAGGCCGCGCACGGCTCCCCCGCTCTCGACATCGTGGTCCACTCGCTGGCCAATGGGCCCGAGGTGTCGAAGCCGCTCATCGAGACGTCGCGGGCGGGGTACCTCGCCGCGCTCGGCGCGAGCGCCTATTCGCTGGTGAGCATGGTCCAGCGACTGGGACCGCTGATGCGGCCCGGCGGCGCGGTCGTCTCGCTCACCTACCTGGCCGGCGAGCGCGTGATTCCCGGCTACGGCGGGGGGATGAGCTCGGCGAAGTCCGCTCTCGAGGGCGACACCCGCACCCTCGCCTACGAGGCGGGCCGCCGGTACGGCATCCGGGTGAACACGATCAGCGCCGGGCCGCTGGCGAGCCGGGCCGCCCGGGCGATCGGTTCCATCGGCAACATGGTCGAGTACTACGAGCAGAATGCAGCGCTGCCCGCCTGCAACACCGCCGATGACGTGGGACGCGCGGCAGCCTTCCTCTGCTCCCCGCTGGCGGCCGCCATCACCGGCGAGACGCTGCACGTCGACATGGGGTATCACGCAATGGGAATGATCGCGACCGACCACCTCACGGAGGACTCGAAGGAGACCTGATCCCGTGACGCTGGTGTAGACGTCTTCATGGACGCCTTCGGATCCCTCCTCCCCCGCCGGGTCACGGCGGTCCCCGGGCCGCAGTCGCACGCACTCGCCCGACGGTTGCGGGCGGTGGAGTCGCGCAATGTGACCTGGCTCGCCGACGACTTTCCCGTCTTCTGGGAAGAGGCGGCCGGCGCGAACGTGCGAGACGCCGACGGCAACGTCTTCGTCGATCTGACGGCCGCCTTCGGGGTGGCCCTCGCCGGCCACCGTGCCCCTGCAGTGATGCGCGCGCTCGAGGAGCAGTCCCGCCGCCTGGTGCACGGGATGGGCGACGTGCACCCCTCGGGCGCGAAGGTACGCCTCCTGGAGCGGCTGGCCGGCCTCATGCCCTGGCCCGACACGCGCACGATCCTCACCTCGTCGGGGAGCGAAGCGGTCGAGGCCGCACTGAAAACGGCCCTTATCGCGAGCGGCCGTCCGGGAATCGTTGCCTTCCAGGCCTTCGACCACGGCCTCACCGTGGGCTCTCTCGCCGCTACCTCGCGGAGCGACTTCCGCGCTCCGGTGGCCGAACGCCTCTATCCCGGCGTGACCCATCTTCCCTTTCCGGACGAAGACGAGACCGGGGCCGTCCTGCGCGCCCTCGACGAACTTCTGGCCGAAGGGACGCCCGGCGGACCCGTCGGGACGGTGATCCTCGAACCCGTCCAGGCGCGAGGCGGCGTCCGCCCCCTTCCGCGTCGTTTCGCGCAGGGTCTGAACGATCGGGCTCGCGAGGCCGGGGTCGTGATCATCGCCGACGAGATCTTCACCGGCCTCGGCCGCTGCGGCGCCCCCCTGGCGTCACCGCTCGTGGGGCTCGAGCCCGACATCGTCTGCCTGGGGAAGGTGCTGGGTGGGGGGATGCCGCTCAGCGCCTGCGTGGCCCCGGCCCGCATCATGGACGCCTGGCCCCCTTCCGACGGCGAGGCCCTCCACACCAGCACCTTTCTCGGTCACCCCCTCTCGTGCGCGGCGGGGGAGGCGGTACTGGAACTGGTGGCCGGAGGGCTGGGCGAGCGGGCTCGCACGGTGGGGGCCGCCCTCCTTGCGGGACTGCACGATGCGCTGGCCGCCCCCCTCGCCTCCGGTCGGGTGCGGGTCCGGGGGGTGGGACTCCTGATCGGGATCGAACTCCTGGATCCCTCGGGACGGCCGCGCGCCGGGGCGGGGGCCACCGTGGCCGGGCGCCTCCTGCGCGCCGGCTACCTCGCCCTCCCCGCCGGCCCCACCGGCGCCGTCCTCGAACTCTCTCCTCCCGCGGTCCTGACCGACGAACAGATCCGGGGCGCCCTGGAGGCGATCGCTGCGGCCATCGAGGCGGAGTCCGGGTGAAGATCCGGCTCCTCTTCGGCGTCGCGTGCGCGCTCGTCGCGGCTTCGGCCCTCCCGCCGCCCCCGGGCGGTCCGGGTCCACCGTCGTCCTCCTCCTTCGCCGACGCCCCCCCGGGGAGTGTCGCCTCGGAAGCCGCCGCAGACTTCGCCCTCTGCGGCGCGGCGTGTCCGCCCGGGGTCACCCTCCCCGCAGTCCCGACGGAGGGGCGCGCGACCCTCATCCCCGACGCAACCCCCGTCCTGCTCGTCCCCGGATGGGGTGACGGACGAGAGGAACTCGAGCCCCTCCGGGCCCGCTTCGTCGCCGCAGGGTGGGATTCCGCGCGGGTCGGGATCGTCGAGTTTCGCGATCCCGTGGGAAGCAACCGGGAGCACGCCCGCGAGATCGCGGTGGCCGCCGCCGGACTGCGGCAGGCCATCGACGCCCCCGAGATCGACATCGTCGCGCACTCGATGGGCGGGCTGGCCCTGCGCTATCACCTGCTTCGCCACCGCCCCGCCGGTGAGGGGGTGCGGCGGGTCGTCTTTCTCGCGACGCCGCATTTCGGCACCTGGTCGTCTCTCTTCGCCTGGGGCGACGGTGCCCGCGAGATGCGGCCCGGGAGCGACTTCCTGCTCCGGCTGACCGAGGGCGAGCCGCTTCCCCCGAACGTCACTGCGCTCACGATCCGTACCCCCTTCGACCTCCACATCCTGCCCGGAGAGAGCACGACGCTCCCCGGCGTGGACCACATCGAGATCTGCTGTCCCAGCCATGCAGGACTCCTGGACGACGACCGGGTCTTCGAGGTGATCGAGAACTTCCTGGTGCGTCCGCCCGAGTGAGGCGGGCGGGCAGCGACCGGTCGGCCTACCGCCGCGAGGTCGCGTAGTCGATGGCGTGGGCGAGCTCGGTGTCCTTTTCGGTGATGCCCCCGGCGTCGTGGGTGACGAGGCCGATGCGCACCCGGTCGTACCGCACGTCGATGTCGGGGTGGTGGCGGGCCTCGTCAGCGAGGGTGGCCACCCGGTTCACGAAGACGATGCTGTCGCGGAACGCCGGAAAGCTGAACGTCTTGGTCAGCACCCCCTCCTCCACCTTCCACCCCGGGTGCTGCGTGATCCACTCCGTGATCGACTCCTGTTCGAGCGTCATCTTCCGGGAACTCCTGATCAGAATGAGAAGAGTACCCCTGCAACCCCGGAGGCGTCGCGGCGATCCCGCCCCCGGGACCCCCGGAGGTGTTGACACTTCCCCGGCTCGGGATACATTTGGGGTCCCTCCGATTCGGAGGTTTCATGCCCCCATCGTCTAGTGGCCTAGGATATCGCGTTCTCAGCGCGAAGACCGGGGTTCGAGTCCCCGTGGGGGTATCCGGAGCCGCGCCCGCCTGTACCGGCACGGCGCGGCTCCGCTGTTTCGGTCGCTTAGCTCAGCTGGTAGAGCGCCACGTTCACATCGTGGATGTCGCAGGTTCGAGTCCTGCAGCGACCATGGCGATCCAGGGGAGCATTCCATGATGCCCGACCTCGGCCCGGCACGCCCGGCGGCCGGAGCGTCCGGTCCTTCGGCCCCCCCGGGACGATGACGGCCGGAAGCGAGGAGGCCGTGTCGCCCGTCGCGATCGCGCTCAAGACCGACATCGTGGTCATCGGGGCGGGGCAGGCCGGGCTCTCGGCTGCGTATCACCTCAAGCGGCGGGGAATCGAGCCGCACCGGGGATTCGTGGTGCTCGACCGGGGCGAGGGGCCGGGTGGAGCCTGGCAGTACCGGTGGCCGTCACTCACCCTGAGCACCGTCAACGGGATCCACGACCTTCCGGGACTGCGCTTCCGGGAGGTGGTCGATGCGCCGACCTCCGACGTCCGGGCCAGCGTCGCCGTCCCCGAGTACTTCGGGCGCTACGAACGGGAATTCGACCTCCCCGTCTACCGACCGGTCTCGGTGCGCGTCGTCTGCGAACGCCGCGGGCGCTTCCGGGTCGAAACCAACCGGATCGGCTTCTCGGCGCGCGGCATCATCAACGCCACCGGCACCTGGGAGAATCCGTACATTCCCGACGTTCCGGGGGCGGAGCTCTTCGAGGGAGAACAGCTTCACACGAGGGACTACCGCACCCCCGACG
>CAYORZ010000004.1:0-12090 GCA_964406485.1 uncultured Gemmatimonadaceae bacterium
ACGTGCGAGACGGAAAGGCCCCCGTCCCCCACGCTCGCAGCCGTGCCTGCTCCCCTTCGGTCAGATCCACCAGATCCCCGACGCGGCGGCGGGCATCCTCGGCGCCTTCGGTGAGAACTCGGGCCACGTCCCGCAGGAGCTGCTCCATGCGACTGGGGTCGTAAAGACCCGGGTCGTGGACCAGCAGGAGTCGGAGCTTGTCACCGCGGTCGTGGACCGTCAGCGCGACGTCGTGCAGCGCGGCATCCAGATGGAAGCCAGACAGGACAGCCGTATCCAGAAGCGCAGCTGTCGCCCCCCCCCTATCGACCTCTGGCCCCTCAACCATGGGGAGGAGGTTGACGGTAGCCTGAACCAGGGGCCGGCGGGCAGACGTCTGATGCCCGATCCCTGTCGCGATCCAGGCATACGGCAGTGCCTGGTCCATCCCTCGCCGCACCCGCTCGCTTCCTGCTCGGGCGACTTCGAGAAAGGACTCTCCCGCATCAAAGGTGAAGCGTACCGGGATCTGGTCGGCGAACATGCCGATCAGGTCGGACCATTCCGACCTGTCGCGCATGGTGGTGGGGACGCCGAGCACGAAATCCGTCCGGCGGGCATGACGATGGAGCGCGGCCGCGAACGCTGTGAAGAGGGCATCGAACAGCGTCAGGCCGGACTCCGCCACGAAGTCGCGGACTGTCGCGAGCGCCGCCCCCTCCAGGGTGGTTTCCACCCGGGAGCCTGCATCCCGCCCGCCCATGGCGGGCCCATCCGCCATGAGTTCCGGATCCTTCGGGGCGTCGGCAAGCTGCTCACGCCAATACGCCAGCCGGGGTTCTATCCGCTCGGGAGTCCAATGGTGGCGCTGCCACGCGGCGTAGTCCCCATACGTCAGCGGCAGGGGATCAAGCGTGTCGCCTCGGTAGAGAGCGGCAAGGTCGCGAAGTAGCAGCGGGTAGCTGCTCGCGTCTGCCGCAGTGTGGTGAACGACGATCAGGAGCCGATGCAGTTCCGGACCGCAGCGAACGAGAAGCGCCCGAATCGGAGCTTCCGCCTCGAGCCGCATCGGCCCCGAAAGCCGGGCCCAGAGCGGAGCGAGTTCTCCGACTTCGGCGCCGCCAACCTCCACGAGGGGAAGGGAGGCGTCACCCTCGGTCACCTCCTGCCGCAGACCGTGATCGGTGCGAACCAGGCGGGAACGGAGAGCGGTGTGCCGCTCGCAGAGTGCGCGATACGCCCCCCGAAGCCTTTCGACGTCCAGGAGACCCGTGATCTCGATGGCCACCGGGAGAAAGTAGCCAGTGGAGTCCGGGGCGAGTTGATGCTCGAGCCAGACGGACTCCTGCTGGGCAGAGAGGGGGATCGGACCCGTGAACGACCGAGGAGCAGCATCGGTCGACGCCGGGTCCGTCCTGGAAAGCATCTCGAGGAGCGCTGCCCGATGCTCCTGCAGCGCCGCACGCAGGTCGGGGGTCAACGCGTCGCGAGGACCGGTCACCGCGAGGCGGTCTCCCCGCCGCTCGAGGCGCAGGCCGCGATCCCGCAAGGTCCAGAGGAGATCGGTGAGCGTCATCGTCAGAACTCGAACGTTTCCACGAGTTCGGCCGGGTCCCCGAATTCGGGCGGTGACTTCGTCGTTTCGGCCACCGCGAGGTCGAGGGTCACCAGGGCGGCCAGGTCGTGGATCGTGACCGCGTCGAGGAGTGCACTCGCCTGGAAGGCGAGCCCCAGCTCCGTCTGGAAACGGTTGCGCAACTCGATGGCCATCAACGAGTCGAAGCCCAGGCGGGCGACCTGCACGTCGGGCGCCAGGCGGCCTGGATCGAGACCCAGAACCTCGCCCAGGGCGGCTTGCACGTATTCGGTGATCGCGGCTTCGCGGGCGTCTGCGTCCAGGTGGGAGAGCACATCGAGGTCCAGTGCGCGGCGCGGCCGGCGAGGAGCGTCGACGCGGTCGACAACCCGCTCCAGGATGGGCGGGAGCTGGCCCCCTGTGCTGACCGCCACGCGGTCCCAGTTCACCTCGGCGACAATCGCCCGTCCCGTCCCCGCTTCCAGGAGCACGCCGAGGTGTCTGCACGCCTCATCGGGAGCCAGGAGCCCCACCCCGCGGCGCGCCAGCATCCGCCGGGCCGAGTCATCCAGCCGAGCGGTCATGCCCCCTCCGGCCCACGCTCCCCAATCCACGCAGAGCGCCACCTTCCCCTCGCGGCGCCGGGCCGCGGCGATCGCCCCCAGCACACCGTTGGCCGCGGCGTAGGTGGCCTGCCCCGGTCCGGCCATGACGCCCGCAATGGAACCGAAAAGCACGAACGTCTCGACGTCGGGGAAGGCCGCGTCGAGGCGGATCGCACCCCCGACCTTCGCTCCCGCGACCCGCCGCACCGACTCGCGGTCAACGTCGGCGAGGGCGCGGTCATCGAGGGCGCCTGCGACATGGATCACCCCGGCGAGGTCGAGGGGATGCGCACTGCACGCCTCTGCCAGGGTCGCGACCCCGTCGTCGGTCCCGGCATCGGCAGGCACGAAGTGCACCGGGCAGCCACCGGCGGTGAGGGCGTCGAAGCGCCCCTCCACCTCGGGTGACGGCCGTGAACGCGCGGTCGCGATTATGGCGCCGGCACCTTCGGCCGCAAGCCAGTCGATGACGGTCCGGCCCACTCCTCCGGTCGCTCCGGTAACGAGGTACAGCCCGTCGCCCCGGATCGGAGGAGCGACGCGCGGGCGTCCCGCGAGCACCACCAGCTTCCCGACGTGGCGCGCCTGCGCCATGTACCGGAACGCGTCGCGGATCTCGTCGGCGGCGAAGGTCCGCACCGTCGGGGGGGTGAAGTCGCCCCGCTCGAACCGCTCCGCGACGGAGTTCACGAAGGCCCGGTACTCGGCGTCGTCGAGGGGGATCGTCCCCAGTTCGAAGGCGGTGTACGCGACGCCCCGCGACGCCCGGACTTCATCGGGGTCCAGGACTTCCGCCTTCCCCAGTTCCACGAAGCGTCCGCCCTCGCCGAGCAGGTCGAGGCTGCGCTGCAGGAGCTCGCCCGTAAGGGCGTTGAGGACGACATCGACACCCTCCCCCCCGGTCGCAGCGAGGACACCGTCGTGGAACGAGGGTGTGCGGGAGTCGAAGATGTGCTCGATCCCCTGGTCGCGAAGCAGCTGGCGCTTCCACTCCGAGCCGGCCGTCGTGAAGATCTCGGCCCCGGCCGCGCGAGCCACCTGGATGGCCGCCTGCCCGACCCCGCCGGTGCCCGCGTGGATGAGCACCCGTTCACCCGGCTGCAGCCGGGCGACGTGTTCCAGCGCCCAGACGGCGGTGAGGAACGCCACCGGGATTGCCGCCGCCTCGGCGAGATCGAGGGCCGCAGGAGCCCGCACGACCGTCCGGATGGGTACCGTCGCCCACCGGGCGAACATCCCGAGGTGCATTCCCATGACGCGGTCGCCGGGCGCGAGTTCCTCGACTCCCGGGCCGACGCGTTCGACCACCCCGGCAAACTCCACCCCCGGCAGCCCCGGATCGCCCGGGTAGCGCCCCAGCACATTGAGCACGTCGCGGAAGTTGAGACCGGTCGCCTCGACCCGAACCTCCACCTCGCCTGCATCCGGCTCCCGTCGCCCCACCGCCTCGTAGCGGATGGTGTCGAGGGTCCCGCGCGGCCCGAGGGCGATACGGTAGTTCTCGCCGGTCACCCGGGGCGACGTCGGGGAGTCCACTTCCAGCGGCGTGATGCGGGGAGCGAGGGCCTCGCCGTCACGGAGAGCGACCCGCTCGTCGGCGCCGCCCGTCAGGACCCAGCCGGCCAGGAGCCCCGGCGGGGTCGAACGGAAGGGGTCGAGGTCGACCACACGACACGCACGCTCGCTGTGCTCGGCGCGAATCACGGCGTGGAGTGCCGGGAGATCGGCGCCTTCGATGCCGTGGTCTCCGGCTCCTCCCGAGGCACCGCGGGTGACGAGCACCAGCGGCGCCGTCGGCGACATCGCGGCGAGGAGCGCCCGCACCGCCAGGAGGCGGTCGGCGATGGATTCGACCACCGCCGGGGCAGAGCGGTGAGCTGCCGGCGGAGAATCGACGGCGAAAACCACCCCGGCAAGGTCCGGATCCTCGGTCAGCGTGGCCGCCCACGACGCGAGGTCCACGTCGTCGGACGGGAGGTCGGTCCGTCGGAGGGAGGCCCCGGCCGTGGTGAGCGCGCCGGCGACCTCATCGGCGATCCCGCCCCTCGCACCGATCACCGACCATCGTCCGGCGACCGCTGACGGGGGCTCGGGGGACTCGACCGCGGCCCAGTCGACCGTCCAGGCGTCGCCCGGACCGTCCCACGCGTGTACCTCCAGCGAGCGCACCTCGAAGCCACGGATCCACCCCACCCGGCTTCCGTCGGCGTCGAGAAAGTCGAAATCGGCCGGCCTCGAGACGAGCGGGCCGTCTCCGTCCCGGACCCGGCCCACGATCGTGGCCACCGAAGCCCTCCCGGGAGGGAAGGCGGCGCCTCCGATGCGGAGGGGGAGCCGGGTGGTCTCGACATCCACCTCCGTCGGAACGGCCGTGAGGCCCTGGAACGCCGTGTCGATCACGCCGGGGTGGGGTCGGGCGCCCGGAGGGGAGTCGGACGGCGAGAGCCCGGCCT
Source organism: uncultured Gemmatimonadaceae bacterium (assembly GCA_964406485.1). GTDB lineage: Bacteria > Gemmatimonadota > Gemmatimonadetes > Longimicrobiales > Gaopeijiaceae > Gaopeijia. Next base: position 4,614 of record CAYORZ010000004.1, read on the forward strand.
CGAAGCCCGTGCCGGCGCCCGCGAGGTGGGCGAGTCTGCGAAAGGTGGGACCGTACTCCAGCCCCCACGCCCGCAGCTGGCGGGAGACGTCGTCAACGTCGACCGCGGGGGCCTCGACCCGCTCGAGAAGGGGAGGCTCGTCACCCTGCTCCCGGACGACCGCGATGGCCACCGACTCCCACGCGAGCTCACGACCATCGACCCGATCGGCTGCGAAGAACTGCACCTCCGCCTGCCCCCCGGCGAGCACGCGCACGACGGTCTGGATCGTGCGGGGCTCGTCTGCCGTCAGCGGGCGCACGAAGTCGAGGCGCTCGACCGTGGCTTCGCTCCATCCCGGCCCGTGTTCCGCCGCTGCCAGCGCTGCCTCGATCCAGGCTGCTCCGGGAACGATCCGGCGCCCCTGCACCCGGTGGTCGTCCAGCCAGAGGGGCGCGCCGGGACCGATCGTCTGCTCGAACACCCACCCCTCGATCGCGGGAGAGACGAGTGGTGCGCCCAGGAGGGGGTGCACCGACTCCGCAGCCGGGCGGAGCGGGCTCGCATCCAGGTCGACCCAGTACCGCTCCCGCTCGAAGGGGTAGGTGGGCGCCGCGATCGGTCGCCCTCCTCTCTGTTTCGCGAAGGCGCGCCGGTCGATCGGGAAGCCGGCGTGGTGGAGGGCGGCAAGGGAGGAGAGGAGCACCGGCCACGCCTCGATCCTGCGCCGGAGAGAGGGAAGCCAGCGGACATCGGCCTCGACCGCCTCGGCGCCCATGGCCGAAAGGGCGGGGTGCGCCCCGATCTCGAGAACGGTGCGCGCCCCGGCCTCGACCAGTGTCTCGAAGGTCTCGCCGAAGCGGACCGGCTCGCGCAGATGACGCACCCAGCGCTCCGGGTCGCGCGCCTCGGTCGCGGTCATCACCGCTCCCGTGAGGTTCGAGATCAGGGGGAGGCGGGGGGCGGAGAGTTCGATCTTCGCGACCGCCTCGGCGAAGGCGGGGAGGATCGGCTCCATGCGGTGGGAGTGGAAAGCGTGCGAGACGCGCAGGGGGGTGGCGCGGATCCCCGCCCCGCGCGCGGCCTCGCCGACGCGGGCCACCGCCGCGGCGTCGCCCGACACCACGGTGGCCCGCGGTCCGTTGAACGAGGCGACCCCCACCCCCCTGCCCAGCAGTGCGCGCGCCGTTGCCTCGTCGGTCTCGAGCGCCATCATCGCGCCGCCCGCGGGGAGCGACTGCATCAGGCGTCCGCGGAGCGCCACCAGGGGGAGGGCGTCGTCGAGCGACATCACCCCGGCCACGGTAGCGGCGACGTACTCCCCGAGGGAATGCCCGGCGACCCGCGAAGGGGTGAGGCCCCACGAACGCCAGAGGGCGTACAGCGCCATCTCGAGCGAGAAGAGAGCGGGTTGCTGAAGCCCCGTTGCCTGCCACACCTCGGGATCGTCTTCCGATTCGAGGAGGTCGAGAAGGGATCCCTCCATATGGTCGCGCAGGAGGGCGTCACACCGTTCCAGCATCTCGCGGGCGGGCCCGCCCGAGCGCAGGAGTTCACGCCCCATCCCCGGCCATGCCGACCCCTGCCCCGTGAAGAGGAAGGTGAGGCCGCCGTCCGGCTCGCCCCGGGTCTCGGCCGGGGTCGGACCCCCCTCGGCAGCGATCGACTCGAACTGGCGAATCGCGTCGGCGGCGTCGGTGGCGACGACCGACGTCCGGAAGGGGAGCGCGCTCCGCCCCGCCACGAGGGTGTACGAGAGATCGGCGAGCGGCGCACCCTCGCGTACGACCGCGGCCATCTGCCCGGCCAGCGTCCGGAGCGCAGTGGGGGTGCGGGCCGAGATCGGCAGCCACTCCGCGGAGCGCGCGGGGGGCTCGGTCGGCGCCACGTCACGGTACTCCTCGACGATCACGTGGGCGTTGGTCCCGCTGAAGCCGAAGGAGCTGACTCCGACCCGTCTCGGCCGCCCGATCGAGGGCCACGGACCGCCGTTCGCCTCGACCCGCAGGGGGAGCACGCTCCAGTCCACGTGGGGGGTCGGCTCGTCGAAGTGCAGGTGGGGAGGGCGGTGGCCGTGGGCCAGCATCAGGACCGCCTTCAGCAGCCCACCCGCCCCGGCCGCCGCCTCGGTGTGCCCGATGTTGGTCTTCACCGACCCGACCAGGAGCGGATTGTCGGGGTCGCGCCCTGCGAACACCTCGCCGAGCGCTCGCAGTTCGATGGGGTCACCGAGGGGGGTGGCCGTGCCGTGCGCCTCCACGTAGTCGATGTCGGTCGGAGCAAGCCGGGCGTCGTCCAGGGCCGCACGGATCACCTCTCGCTGCGCCCCCATGTTGGGCACCGTGAGTCCGCTGCTGCGCCCGTCGTGATTCACCGCTCCGCCGCGGATCACGGCGTGGATGTGGTCTCCGTCCCGGCGCGCGTCGTCGAGCCTCTTCAGCACGAACAGTGCGCCCCCTTCGCCCCGCGCGTACCCGTCGGCGGAGGCCGCGAAGGTGCGGCAGCGGCCACCGGGGGTGAGGGCCCGCAGCCTGCAGAGAAAGACCGACGACGCTGGCTCGAGGATCAGCTGCGCGCCCCCGGCCAGGGCGGTGTCACACCGCCCGCTGCGGAGTTGATCGACAGCGAGGACGAGGGCCGAAAGCGACGAGGAGCACGCGGTGTCGACCGTGAGGTTGGCCCCGCGGAGCCCGAGCGCGTGCGAGATACGCCCCCCCGCGACCGATGAAGCCGTCCCCGTCCCCCGATGAATGTCGATCCCTTCGTAGCTCTCGGTGCGGGTCAGGATCGACTCGTAATCGCTCCCTGCCACCCCGACGAAGACCCCCGTCCTCGAGCCCTCGAGCGCCTCCGGATCGATCGCCGCATGCTCCAGCGCTTCCCAGCTCAGCTCGAGAAGCAGCCGCTGCACCGGGTCCATCGATATCGCCTCGCGCGGCGAGATCCCGAAGAACTCCGGATCGAAGCGATCGACCGGCTCCCGGAGGAAGCCGCCGCGGTCGAAGTAGATGCCTCCCGGCGCTTCGGGGTCGGGGTTGTGGAAGCGCGCGACGTCCCACCGCTCCTCGGGGATCGGACGGGTGGCGTCGACCCCGTCGCGCAGAAGCGCCCAGAAACGCTCCGGCGTGTGGGCGCCGCCGGGAAACCGGCACGACATCCCCACGACCGCCACCGGGGGCGCGGCGGAGTCCGTCGCCCCCCCTTCGAGCTCGGCGATCCGTGCGCGAAGTGCGCGGATCGCGAGCACGGCCCGCTTGAGCTCGTCTTGTCTGGCGGCCTCGGGCATCGGTTCAGAAGTCAGAGTTCGACGTCATCGAGTTCGCTGCGAAGAATCCGCTCGAGCTCGGCTTCGGTGAGCCCGTCAAGCGATGCATCGGTGGCCCGATCATCGGCGGGGTCAGGGGACTGCAACGCGAGATCTTGCGGCGCGTCACCTTGAAGAAGCGTCTCGCCGAGGTATGCGGCGAGTGCCTGGAGTGTCGGATGATCGAATGCGAAAGTGGAGGGAAGCTCGACGCCCGTCCGGCGCGAGAGGCGTCCGGCGAGCTCCACGCTCATCAGGGAATCCATTCCCTGCTCCTGGAACCCCAGGCGCGGCTCCAGCTCTTCCGGGGACTCCAGTCCGAGCACCGCAGCCACCTCGGTGCGGAGGAACGCGACGATCGCCGCGGGACGCTCGGGCGGAGGCAGCTCGCGCAGCCGTTCGACAAGGGACTCCTCGCCCGCTCCGCTCCCTTCCTCAATCTCGCGGACCCGGCCCGTTTCCGCCAGTTCCGTGAGGAAAGGCGGCGGCCGGTCACGGCCCGCCATCCGGTCCCACTCGACGGGGATGACAGCCACGCGGGCCGCGCCCGTCGCCACGGCCTGGTCGAGGGCGGCGAATGCCTGCTCCGGGTGAAGGAGCTTCACGCCTTGCGCGGCCCACTGGCGCCGGGTCTGCTCCGGCGCACGACTGGCCATTCCTTCGCCCGCCCAGGCGCCCCAGGCGACGGCAAGTCCCGCCGCTCCCTCCCGACGGCGGCGGAGCGCCCAGGCATCGAGGGCGGCGTTGGCGGCGGCGTACGCCCCCTGCCCCGCCGATCCGAGCACTCCCGACCCCGACGAGAAGAGGATCAGATGGTCGAGTCCGTCGGCGCGGGGGTCGGCCAGGATCGCCTGCAGTCCCCCCAGCTTGGGGTGCGCGACCCGCCGCATCCGCTCCGCGTCGTGGCGGGTGAGAAGGGCGTCGTCGTGGATGCCCGCACAGTGGACCACCCCCCGGAAGGGGGGCTCGCCATCGTGCAGGGGAGGGATGCCGTCGGCGACATCACCGCGCGCTACCCGCACGGCCACCCCGCGGGCGCGGAGTGCGGCGATGGCATCGTCGGCCGCCGGCGTGGGCGCCGAGCGACCCTGAAGAACGCGGTGGCGCGCCCCGCGATCGGCGAGCCAGCGGGCGACCTGGAGTCCCAGCGCACCGAGACCGCCGGTCACGAGCCAGCTCGCGTCGGCGCGAAAGCGGGGAGCGCCCCGATCGGGATGCATGACGACGACCCGTCCGATGTGCTGCGCACGGGCCATGTGGCGAAATGCTGCTTCCGCATCGACGAGTGCGAAGCGCCGCACCGGCTGTGGGGGGATCCGGCCCGCCTCGAGGAGCGCCGTCAACTCGTCCCACATGGCCCGCACCGCCGCGGGGCGCTCCCGGCACCAGTCGCCCAGGATCAGGGGAATGTATTCGATGTCGGGACGCACGCGGGCGACTGCGTCGGGGCTGCGCAACTCGCGGAGCCCGATCTCGAGAAAGCGACCGCCGGGGGCGAGGGCCCGGAGTCCCTCGTCGATCGAGGCGCCCACGAGGGAGTTGAGGACGAGGTCGACACCGTGCCCGTCCGTCGCCGCCCGCACCGTCTCGGCGTCCAGGACGGTCCGGGAGTCGAAGACATGCGCGACACCCATCGATTCCAGCAGCCGGCGCTTGGCCGGTGATCCTGCGGTCGCCACCACTTCGGCGCCGGTCGCCTGCGCGAGGCGGAGGGCAGCGAGTCCCACGCCCCCGGCGGCCGCGTGGACGAGCACCCGGTCGCCGTCCTGCATCCTCCCGAGGTGGCGAAGCGCGAGCCACGCGGTCAGATGCGGGATCGCGAAGCCGCCCGCCTCGGCCGCCGAGAGGGCCGTCGGGACCGGAAAGGTCATCTCTGCCCCCGCGATCACCCGGCTGCCGAAGGTGCGCTCGGCGATGCAGGCCACGAGCGCACCGGGCTCCAGGCCATCGACCCCGTCGCCCACCGCTTCGACCCACCCGACGCATTCGTTGCCCAGGGAGCCCGGCTCGCCCGGGTACATGTCGAGCAGGTTGAGCACGTCGCGGAAGTTCAGGCCACTCACGACGGTGCGGATCGCCACCTCGCCCGGTCCCGGCTCGCGAGCCGACGCCTCGACGACATCGAGACCCGAGAGGTCGCCGCGTCGGGCGATCACGAGGTCGTACTCGCCTTCGGTGACGACCGGCGGGAGCGCGGCGTCGCTCCCCGGAAGGAGCCGCTCGACGAAGGCCTCCTCTCCGCGAAGGGCCAGGCGGGATTCCCTCCCCCGCCCCGCGAGGAGTCGTACGAGGGCACCGGCCTCACCCTCTGCCGCGACGGCCCCGAGGTCGACGAGCGCGACGTCGGTGCTGCTCCACTCCGCGGCCGCCGTGGCCCCCATTCCCCAGAGACTCGCGGCGACCGGGTCGGGGAGGTCGCCCGCGACCACCGGCCACGCCCCGCGGGTGGCGAGCACCACCGTCCCCCCGGGGGCCGGGGCGTCCCCCCGGGCCCGGAGGAACTGCCGTACCTCGCCCATGGCCCCCTCCACCACCTGGTCGACGACCGAGGCGCCGTCGGGGGCTGGAGCGGGGGCGAACGCCGCCCGCATGTCGAGCACGCCCACCGCCGGATCGAGGCGGACCGCCTCGTCGGCCTCGACGCGGCGCGCCCTCGTTCCCGCCTCGGCAAAGGCCTCCAGAAGGGGGTCGAGCGGTGCCTCCGGCGGGGCGAGAATCGCCCACTCCGCAGGGGCGTCGCCCCCATTCGCCCCCGGGGGCGGCGGGGTCCACGGCTGCCAGGCGGTGTGCAGGAGCGGCGGGGCAGCCGCGGGCGTCGCCGCCGCCCGGCGGATCGCGCGCCGGAACTCCGCCCCCTCGACCCGCCGCACCTCGAGGCCCCCGATCGAGGCGACCCACGCCCCATCGGGGCGGTGGAGGTGCAGGTCGAACACCGCCCGCTGTTCCGACACCTCCCGCACCCTGCACTCCGCCTCGACCTCGTTCCCCGCCGGGACCCCGAAGCGGACCGACCCGATCCCGACCGGGAGCCAGAAGGCTCCCCCGGGCGAAGGGTGGGCGAGTCCGGCCAGGTGGAAGGCTGCATCGAGGAGGGCCGGGTGCACCGCATACCCCGCACTCGCCGTCCCGTCGGGGAGGGCGAGGCGTCCCCGGGCCGCTCCCCCCTCGACCGCCGTCGCCTCGCGCAAGGCCAGGAAGTGCGGGCCGTAGTCGAGTCCCGCCTGGCGGACTTGTGCGTGGTACGCGTCCAGGTCGACCGCCTCGGCCCCCACCAGCTCGGGTTGCGGGGCCGGGGGCGCCGCCCCGTCGTCACCGCGCACCCCTCCGCTCGCGTGCAACGTCCACGCCCCGTCGGGGTCGCCGCGCAGCCGGCTCCAGATCTCGACGGTGTCGTGGCCGTCGTCGTCGCCGGTGAGCACGGCACGCACATCGCGCTCCGCCTCGGGATCGAGCACGAGCGCCTCGACGAAGGTGAGCGAGGTCAGCCGGATCGCTTCGCCTCGGTGGGCCACCCCCACCCCGCGCATCAGCTCGAGGTAGGCCGTGGCGGGGAAGACGGTGGCGCCGGCCACCCGGTGCTCGCCCAGCCAGGGGTGCGCGCGGAGGTCGGCGCGGCAGTCGAAGTGGTCACGGGCCACCGGCGAGGCGAACCGCGCCCCGAGGAGGGGGTGTGCCGACGCGTCAGCAGCCCCGGCCCCGGAGGGTGGGGGGGTCGCTGCCCGTCCGACGAGCGGCCGGGACGCTGCCCAGTAGCGCCGCCGCTGGAAGGGGTACGTGGGGAGCACCACCCGCCGGCCCCTCCCCTGGAGGAGCGCCTCCCACGCCGGCTCCACTCCGTGCACGAAAAGGCGGCCCAGGGCGACGACGACCGCAGCCACCGGGTCGGTGTCGGGGCGCAGCGTGGGGACCCCGCGCAGGCGCTCCCCGGAGCCGGGGCGGTGGGCCATCCCGAGCAGCGTCGGACGGGGCCCGAGCTCCAGGTGCAGCTGCGCGCCCCCCTCGACCAGACTCCGCATCCCTTCCTCGAAACGGACGGGCTCGCGCAGGTGCCGCACCCAGTAGTCGGGGGTGGCTCCGGCGTCCGGTGTGGTCGCGCCCTCCACGTTGGAGGCGAGCGGGATCCGCGGGGGGCGGAGTCCCACGGTCTCCACCACGGCCCGGAAGTCGTCGACGATCGGCTCCATGCGGTGCGAG
>CAYORZ010000004.1:12100-17479 GCA_964406485.1 uncultured Gemmatimonadaceae bacterium
CTCGTAGGGCAGGGGCTGACACGGCGGCAGCAGGTTCACCCCGTACTTGAAGTCGCTCGGGCGCCCGGGGTCGGGAAGCGAGCGGGTGGAGACGAGGAGCGCCGAGCGCGCGTCGACGTGCACCACGTGCCGGCGCACCTGGTTCAGGTCGGTCGAGCTGGTGAAGAGGCCACGGAAGTCGTCGACGACCGGCTCCATCCGGTGCGAGTGGAAGGCGTGCGAGACCTCGAGGTGCCGGCTCTTCCACCCCCGCTCGCTGCAGGCGCGCCCGACTTCGGCCAGCGCCTCGAGGTCGCCCGATACCACGACGTCGGTCGGTCCGTTGAGCGCCGCCACCCCGACCCGTTCGCTCCAGGGGGCCAGCGCCTCGCGCACGGCCTCGGCGGGGGCTGCGACCGCGAGCATCCCCCCCCCGGGAGGGAGGCTCCCCATGAGGCGACCGCGGGCCGTGATGAGCCGCATTCCGTCTCGTTCCGGAAAGACCCCGGCTTCGGCGGCCGCGGCGAATTCACCCACGCTGTGGCCGAGAACCGCGCCGGGGCGCACCCCCCACTCCGCAAAGAGAGCGGCGAGCCCCCGCTGCAGGGCGTAGAGCGCCGGCTGGGTGACCTCGGTTCGGTGGACCGCCCCTCCCTCGTCGGCGATCTGCTCTGCCAGATCTTCGTCACGGTCGGCGCGGTAGACCTCGGCCACGCGGTCGAACGCCTCGCGGAAGGCGGGAAAGGCGCGCCGCAGCGGGAGTCCCATCGCCGGATACTGCGAGCCCTGACCGGTGAAGAGCGCGGCCACCACCGGACGACGGAGTGCGGGCTCGGTCGCGACCGCCGTCCCCGGCGGTTCCTCTCCCACCGCAACCCCCCGCAACTTGCGGATGAGATCGGCACGCGTCGCGCCCACGACCGCCGCCCGCCACCGGAAGGGCGTGCGGCCTTCCATGAGGGTGCGCTCGACGTCGTCGAGGGCGAGGGCAGGGTCATCGTCGAGGGCAGCCGCCAGCGCGCCCGCCGCCGCCCGCAACGCCTCGGGGCTTCGGGCCGAGAGGGGGAAGATTCGCGGCCGCGCCCCGGGAGTTGCCCGAACTTCTACCGGAGCGCCGCCGCGCGCGTCGTCCGGGGCGGCCTCGACGACGAGGTGCACATTCGTCCCGCTGAAGCCGAAGGCGCTCACCGCCCCCCGGCGAAGCGCTCCCCGCTCGGGCCACGAGCGCCGGCGGTCGACGACCTGCACCCCGAGCGAGTCCCATGCGATTCGGGGGTTGGGGACCGCGAAGTGACGCTGACCCGGCAGCTCTCCGGCGCGGAGGGCGAGGATCAGCTTCATCAGCCCCGCCACCCCGGCCGCCGACTCCAGGTGCCCGATGTTGGGCTTGACCGAGCCGACGAGGAGCGGGTCGTCCGGCGCGCGTCCGGCGCCGTAGACCTCACCCAGCGCCTCGACCTCGATCGGATCGCCGAGCGGCGTCCCCGTTCCGTGGGCCTCGACGAAGTCCACTGCCTCGGGCGCGAGTCCCGCGTCGGCGAGCGCCGCCCGGATCACCTTCACCTGTGCGGGACCGTTGGGCACCGAGAGCCCGCTGCTGGGCCCGTCCTGGTTCACCGCCGTCCCGCGGATCACCGCGACGATGGGGTCCCCCGCCGCCCGGGCGTCGGAGAGTCGTTTCAGGACGAGCACACCGCACCCCTCTCCCCGCACGAAGCCCGTGGCGCCGGCGTCGAAGGTGCGGCACTCGTCGGAGTCGGAGATCATCCCCCACCGAGAGAAGAGGGCGAAGGGCTCCGGCGAGAGCATCGTGTTGACGCCCCCCACGAGGGCCCGGTCGCACTCCCCGGCCCGCAGCGCACGGCAGGCGAGGTGGGTGGCGACCAGCGACGACGAGCAGGCCGTATCGACGGCCATCGCCGGGCCCTGCAGCCCGAGCACGAAGGCGAGGCGCCCGGCGGCAGCGTTGAGGGCGGTCCCGGTGGCAGCGTAGACGTCGGAGTCGTCGCGACCGATGCGGAGGAGCCGGCTGTAGTCCGAGGTGGTGATCCCGACGTAGACGCCGGTCGCGCTCTCCTTCAGGGTGTGGGGGGCCTCGCCCGCCCGCTCGAGCGCCTCCCAGCTGCACTCCAGGAGGAGACGCTGCTGGGGGTCGAGGGTCGCCGCCTCGCGCGGGGCCACGCCGAAGAAGGCCGCGTCGAAGCCGTCGACCGCCCCGATGAAGCCGCCGAAACGGGTGTGCGAGGTTCCCGGCTCCCGGAGTTCCGGGTCGTACCACCCCTCGATCTCCCACCGGTCGGGGGGGACCTCGACGATCCCCGAGGCCGCCTCCCGGATCAGCCGCCAGTACTTCTCGGGGGTCACGGCGCCGCCGGGAAAGCGGCAGGCCATCCCGATCACCGCGATGGGTTCGTGCCGCGACGCCTCTGCCCGGTGCAACCGGTCCGTGAGGTCGTCGATGGCGGTGAGCGCCTGCCGGAGGAGCGCGCGGGTGTCGCTCACGCTACTCCTCCCGTCCCCGGTCCAGCCGCGCGAGACGCTGCTGGAGCATCGCGGCCAGTTCCGCTTCCGAAGCGTCGTCGTCGATCCCGGACAGCTCCGGAGCGGGGGCACGCGCGGTCGCCTGCGATCCCTCTGCCGCGGCCGCAGCCGCTGCCCTGTCGTGTGCCTGCGTCCCCGCCCCGTCCGCCACCGTCTGCCCGATTCGCGCCGCCACGAAGCGCGCCACCGCCTCGACGGTGGGGTGATTGAAGGTCAGCGTCGCCGGCAGCTCCATCCCGAGTCGCCGCTGGAGGCGGGTGCGCAGCTCGATCGAGAGGAGCGAATCCATCCCCATCTCGAAAAATCCCCGGTCGGGCTCGACCGGATGGTTCGGGGGGTGGCGGAGCACTTCCCGCACCGCGGCGCTGACCATCTCCGCGAGCGCCGTCCGCCGCTCGTCGTCGGGCATGGCGGCCAGGGCGGTGATGGCGTCGTCGGGGGTCGCGCCCCCCTCGCCGGCGTCTGCGGCGGGAGCGGCGGCGTCGCTACCGGCGCGCCCGTCGTCATCGTCTTCCACCTCGGCGAGGAGGGGGCGGGGACGGCGCGCCTCGTACACCGAGCGCAGCCGCGACCAGTCGACATCGGCCACCACCCCTCCGTCGCTCGCTTCCCCCTCCGCGAAGGGGGCGAGGGTGGCGTCAAGGGCGTCGAGGGCCGCCTCGGGAGGCATGGGCCGCAGTCCCGTGGCCCGGTACGCCGCGAGCTGGTCGGCCGAGACGCCGTCCATGGAATCCCAGAGCCCCCAGGCGACGGAGACGGCCGGCAGCCCCCGGTGGCGCAACTCGCTGGCCAGGGCGTCGAGCGCCTGGTTGGCGGCGGCGTAGGCACCCATCCCCGACACGCCCAGGAGTCCGGTGGTGGACGAGAAGAGCACGAAGGCGCGCAACTCGTCATCGCCGGCCAGCGCCGCGGCGAGGGAGCGGGCCCCGGTGAGCTTGGGGGCGACCACCCGCCGCAGCCCCTCGAGGTCGAGGTCGAGCTGGGGGGTGTCGGCGAAGACCGCCGCCGCGTGGATCACCCCGCGGAGGGGCGGCCCCGACGCACGCAGCTGCTTCAGGTAGTCGCGCACTGCTGCCGCGTCGGTCACGTCGACGCTCGCGACCTCGACGGGCACCCCGAGCGCCCGGAGGGCAGCCAGCCGCTCGGTGCGAGGGTCGCCGTCGGCCCGGGGACTCCCGGCCGTCCGCCCCACCAGGGCGATGCGGGCCGCCCCCCGCTCGATCATGCGGCGGGCGACGCGTGCGCCGACCGCCCCGAGTCCACCGGTGATCAGCACCGTGCCCCCCGCGAAGGGGCTCGGCCCGTCGACGTCGGCCTCGATCGGCCGACCCGGCAGGAGGCGAGGGACCCGCAGCGTCCCGTTCCGCCACCCGAACTGGTCGTCGTCTCCGGGGGCCGAGCGGGCGGCATGGAGCGCCTCGTGCACCTCCTCGGTCGGGGCGTCGGCCGGCACGTCGACGATCCCTCCCCACCGCCCCGGGTGCTCGAGGGCGAAGACGCGGGCGAGTCCCCAGGCGAGCGCCGCTTCGGGGTCGGCCATCTCGTCGGGGGCGAGGGCGAGTGCGCCCCGGGTGACGACCCAGAGGGGGGCCGCCGTCTCGCCTGCCGCTGCCGCCCGGAAGGCGTCGAGGAGCACCTGCATCCGGCCGGGACGCACCTCGACCACACCCCCCTCGGGGGGCGTGTCGGGACGGCGCGCGACGAGCACCACCTGCCCGACTCCTCCGCCCCCCACGGGCATCGCACCCACCTCTCCGAGCCCCACCGCCTCGAGCGCCTCCTTCCAGATGGGGAGCGGCGGAAGGGGGTGGTCGGGGCGACGCTCCCGGTCGGTGAAGCGCCACCATCCGTCGGTCAGTCCGAACGTCATGTCGACCCACGGTTCGGGCCGGACTCCCTCGAGGAGAACCAGCGCCCCCCCGGGACGGAGTGTGGCGGCAAGGTGGCCGAGGGTGGTGTGGAGGTCGGCGGTCGCGTGGACGACGTTGGCGGCCACGACCAGGTCGTGGCTGGCGGGGGCGATCCCCTGCCCCCCGAGCGGCTGCTCGATGTCGATCACCCGTCCCTCGAGGGGAGTCCGCCCCGCGAGCCGTTCGACGAGGCCGCCGACGAGGGCGGGAGAGCGATCCGAGACCAGGAGTTCGTGGGGGACTCCGCCCAGGGCATCGAGGAGCACCTCGGTCGTGGCCCCCGACCCCGCCCCGACCTCGAGCACCCGGAGGGGATCGGGGTGGCGCGCCGACGCGGCGAGCACCTCCACGGCCACGCCCAGCGCGGCGTTGAAGGCGCGACCGAAGGGGGTGTCGCGGTAGATCGCCCGGGTCGTCCCGGCCTCGCCCCCCGGAAAGAGCAGGGGAAGCGGATCGATCTCGCCGCGCAGCACCCCGGCGAGCGCCGCCCCGCACCGCTCCACCAGCTCCGCCACCGGAGCCACCCCGGGGGGGATCTCGGCCGGGGGGCCGGAGCGGGTCGCAGCGAGGTGCCGGGCCAGGGTACGAACGAGCGGGTGCCGCGCGGCGGCCACGGCCGTTCCCTCGGGGGGGAACGGCCCCGCCGGGTCGACGCCGACTTCGGCGAACGCCCGTTCGATGTGGGCACGCACCCTCCGATCGATCTCGGGGAGCGCCAGGCGGTACTCCTCGAGCCGCGCCGCGTCCCGGATTGCCTCCCACGCGTCGTTGACCCCGCTCGCCGCCCGCGCCGGTCCACCCGACGCCACCCCGCGCGCTCCGGTCGGCACAGCCCGCCAACGCACCTCGTGGCGGCGCACGCGGCCCTGCCCCGACGCGCCGGTGCGCGGCATACGCACCCCCTCGACCGACGCCACGACCCGCCCCTCCGTGTCGGTCAGCCAGACGT
>CAYORZ010000005.1:0-17434 GCA_964406485.1 uncultured Gemmatimonadaceae bacterium
TTCGGTGCGTCCGGCCTGGGCCGCCAGTGCATCGCGGCGGGCGCGCGCCTCGCGGACCCGGTCGAGCATTTCCTCGATCTCGTGCCGGCGCAGTTCGGCTTCGCGCACGAGGGCGTCGGCTTTCTGGTCGAGCACTTCCTTCCGCCGTCGGTGCCGCTCGCCGTATTCGTCGGCGATGCGGGCCGTTTCCTCGTCGCCGATCTCGCGGGCGAGCGTCGCGCGTCGGCGACAGGTGGCGACTTCCCGCTCCTCGACCGCAGCCTCGTTCCGCGTCCGCTCGATCTGGGACTCCACCTCCGCCAGCCGCGTCCTGGCGGCCGTCACCTCGTCGACCATGCCGGCGAGAAGGCGGTCCACCGAGCCCGGAATCCGGTCCCGATTCAATTCCTGCTGGAAGTTGTCGAGAGCCTCGCGGAAGGCCCTGCGGAGGTCCTCGAACATGGCCATGCGGTGGGGGGAGCGGAGCGGCGAGTCCCGCGGGACTCAGTTCAGGAAGGGCTCGATGCGCTGTGCGAAGGAGTTGCGGGCGCGGTGGAGGCGACTCTTGACCGTCCCCAGATTCACCCCCGTGATCTCGGCGATCTCCTCGTAGCTCTTCCCCTCCAGCTCGCGCAGGCGGAAGACCAGCTGGTGGTGCTCCGGAAGCTCCGAAACCGTCTCCTCGACCAGACGGCGGAGGTGCCGCTTGCGGTAGAGATCATCAGGACGGTACGAGTAGTCCTCGAACTGCAGCGGGCGGTGATCGTCGTCCCAGTTGTTCGTCAGCTTCTGGAAGAGGACGAGGGGACTCCGGGAGCGGTTGCGCAACTCGTTCTTCGAGAGGTTGCTCGCGATGGTGTACACCCAGGTGGAGAACTTCTTCGACGTGTCGAAGCGGTGCAGGTGGCGCGTGACGCGGATGAACGCCTCCTGAACCAGATCCTGGGCGCGGTCCGAGTCCCCCGTCTTGCGGGTGATGAAGTGGACCAGGCGGTCCCGATACCGGTCGTAGAGTGCCTGGAAGGCGCCATCACGCCCCTCCAGATGAGCGGTCACCAGCTCCTCGTCGGTGAGTTCGGCGAGAGCCGTCCTCTGCAGCCGTGTCCTGTCTTCGGCAGTCGGGAGCACTGGGACCTCCTCGGTTGGTATCTGGAATCATTCTCGAAACGCGCCCCTGAACATGACGATTCAGGGGTCGAAAAGCAACCCTCGCACCGCGGGTCGGCGCGCTCCGGGGCGTGCCCGGGACTGCGCGGTGCAACGGTATGGAGATGCAGGTTCCGTGCCCTTCGGCGATGCCGTTATGGCAGGGCGTTCAGAGGGGACGGAAGGACAGCGACGAGGTGGCGCCGAGGGTGCGCGCGTCGATGTGGGGCGAGACGCGGAAGGGTCGCTCGAGACCTCGCGACGCCAGGGCGTCTTCGGCGGCGCGCTCCATGGCGTCGGTCACCTCCCTCTCGATCTCGTTCAGGACCCCCTCGTGGACCCCCTCCTCCCGGAGCCAGCTCTCGTACAGTCCGATGGGGTCCCGTCGTCCCCACTCGCGGAAGAGTTCGGGGTCGAAGGTTTCGCGGGCTTCCCGCTCGTCGTGTGTCGCGTGGCCGCCCATCCGGAAAGTGCGGGCGACGACGACCGCCGCCCCCCCGCCGCCCCGGGCATGGTCCACGGCGAGCCGGGTGGCGGCGTGGCAGTCGAGCACGTGGTTGCCGTCGGCGCTCCAGGTCGGGAGTCCGTAGGCGGTGCCGAGTTCGCCCGGGTCGCCCCGCCCGTGCTGCTCGCGGCGGGTGCCGAGTGCCACCTGGTTGTCCTGGATCACGTAGACCACCGGCAGCCGGAGGACGGCGGCGAGGTTGATGCCCTCATGGAAGGCGGCGGTGCGGGTCGCGCCGTCGCCCACGAAGGTGAGCGCCACCCGGGGCTCTCCGCGCGAGGCGAAGGCGAGGGCGACCCCGGCCATGATCTGCGCATTCGTGCCCATGTGGCTGATCGGCTGCAGCACCCGCTGCGAGAGGTCGCCGAGGTGCAGGTCCCACCCCGACGAGAGGGAGTCGGGGGTGGCGAGGTAACCCCGGAAGAGCTGCGCCAGGGGGACTCCCATCATGGGGAGGGCACCGGCGTTGCGGATCATGGGGCAGACGACGTCCTGCGCCCGGTCGAGGGCCGCCACCGCCCCGACGGTGACCGCTTCTTCGCCCGTTCCGAGCCAGGCTTTCGAGATCACCCCCGTCCGGACCCACCGCTTGAGGCCGATGTCGTGCAGCCGGGTACGGACGAGGTCGCGGTAGAGCGCGAGGAGGGCGGGTCGGTCGAGCGCGCGGATGATCTCGCGTCGCCCGGGGTCGTCGTCGATGCGCCGGCGGTAGTCCACCACCAGCTCGGGATCGGGCGCCCACTCCACGTACTCGGGAGGATCGAAGGCAGGGTAGCGTCGCATCCTGCCAAGGTCGGGGGCGCAGGCCGCTTCCGCAATCCGCGGGCGGGGTCCGCACCCGACGAGAAAGGGCGGGGGAGGTGCCGGCCCGCTCCACGCGAACCAGCCCCCCCGGGTTGGTGTCACAGGAGCGCGCGGCGTCACCTCACCCCGCCCTTCGCACGAGGGTCTCTACGACGGGACCTCCGAACGATTACAGGGGGGCGCCCGGCGGCCCGGGGGCGGAAGGGCGGCGGCCCGGTTTTGATAAACGGCATGCAGCAAGCGAGATTGTTCGCTCACCCTCCAACGGATGCCTTGCATTGCCCACACCGGACGTCGGCCGACCGCGGATCTCCGCGGTGGTCGGGCTCACCCTTCTCGAGGTGATTCGTGCCCAGGATGCCCCCACCGAGATCCTCCAGGATGAGGATCCGACGGTGACGCTTCCTCGTCGCCTGGGGTTGAGCGATGTGGTCGACCGCCAGATCCGGCACTACCAGGAGTCGGTGCGACGGCGACAGCGGATGTCGGACACCGAGGCGATGGACCTGATGCGTCTGGTGCTCCGGCGTCCCGATTCGGAAGAGGTCTTCCTGCGGGCGGGGCGTCGACTCGCGGCCACCCGGCGGGCCGGGCCGGGGTGGATCGGGCGCACGCTCCCCCCCTCCTTCGCCTACCGGCGGGCGCGCCGATACACCCGTCGCCGGCTGCGCCGCCTCTTCGGCCGGCCGCTCGGCGCCTTCGGCCACGGACCTTTCGTGCTCGAGGGGCGTTCCCTGATCTTCTACCGGAGCGACCCGGGCGGCGATGCCTGTCACTTCGTCACCGGGTTGTGCGCGGCCGTCCTCGAAGCCGAAGTGGCTTCCCACGCCGCCCTGATCCACGACCGCTGCCAGTCCCGCGGTGACGACGTCTGCCGCTGGACGGCTACCGTCCAGCTCACGACCGAGGCTCCGGAAGTGGTGCCCGACCTCCTGCGAGGTCCTGAACTCGAAGCTGGCTGATCCCCTGATTCCATGGAGTCCCCGATGCTTGCGCCCGGCGATCCTGCCCCGACCTTCTCCCTCCCCGCCGACGATGGGTCCACCGTCTCGCTCTCCGACTTCGCGGGGCGGCGCGTGCTCGTCTACTTCTACCCGAAAGACGACACGCCCGGCTGCACCACCCAGGCGTGTGACCTGCGCGACGGCATGCCCGACTTCGAGGCGCTCGGCGTCGAGGTGGTGGGCATCTCGCCCGATTCGGTCGAATCCCATGTGAAGTTCCGCGACAAGCACGGCCTCAACTTCCGTCTGCTTTCCGACGAGGACCGCTCGGTGGCCGAAGCCTACGGCGTCTGGAAGGAGCGGAGCATGTACGGGCGCCGCTTCATGGGGATCGAGCGGAGTTCCTTCCTGATCGACGCCGAGGGGCGGATCGAGCAGGTGTGGCGAAAGGTGAAGGCGAGCAAGCACGCCGACATGGTGCGCGAGCACCTCGAAGCGGCCGCCTGAGCGAGGGCGCGGGCCCCGGCCGCCCGCACCTCAGGACCCGTCGGACGGCGGTTGGGCTCGGCGGAAGGCGTCACCGAACGCGCGGTGCACCTCGTAGATGCAGAGGTCCTGCACGACGGTGCGGCCGAGGGCACGCGCCTCGGCGACCGCTTCGTCGGCCCGGATCCCCTCCTGCAGCCAGATCACGGGCTCTTCGGGGCGGCGCATGGCGGCGCGGACGATTTCGCCGGCCTCTTCGGAGGGGCGGAAGATGAGGACCATGTCGACCGGCTCCTCGACGTCGTCGAGGGTGGGGTAGGCGGTTCGCCCCAGGATCCGCTCCGCCTCGGGGTTCACGGGAATCACCTCTCCCCCCTTCGCGGCAAGGTACGAGGGAATCCGGCGCGCGGGCTTGGAGGGGTCGCGCGACATTCCGACTACGGCGAAGCGGAGGGTCTCGCGCACGACCCGGTAGATCTCGTCGGGTCCCGGGTTGTCGGGGTCGGAACTGGTGGCGAGGACCGTCTCGAGAGCGCCCCGGTCGTACGGCTCGTCGGGGTCGATGGGGGGTGCGGGAGGTGGCTGCTGGACCATGGGAGCGACGTCTGGCATCGAGGCCGGAGAGGAGTGCGAGCGGGGTCGGCGGGCGATCCCCCTCCCTGCAACGTATTGCCCGCGCGGCGTCGCGTCATCAAGATGGCCCCCTGTCTTCTTCCGCCGCAGAGGTTCCATGAGCGTCTCCCTCCTTGTCGCCCTCCTCCTCACCCTCGGGGGTGTCGGTCTCGGCTGGTTGCTCGGTAGTCGGCGGGAAAGACCGCTCCCGCCCGACCCCCACCCTCCGGCCCTCGACCGCCTCGTGGCCGGACTCGAAGCCGACGAGGTCGGCGAAGGGAAGGCCGACGATCCCCCCTCCGTGGCGGCAGTGCGGGGTGCCATCGTCGGCCGCTGGGTGGCTGCCGAGCGGAGTCGTGAAGAGGCGCTCCGCCAGGCGCTGGGGCGGATCGCGGCGTTCCTCCAGGGGGAGGTGCGCGAGCCCCTCACCCGGGTACGCGCCGGCGACGAGGAATTGCTGCGCGAAGGGATCGACCGGGCCCTCGGGGGACTCCAGGACCTGGAGTTCCACCTGCGCGAGCCACTCACCCCCGACGAGACGCACAACCTGGTCACCGCCGTGCAGCAGGTGGTGCGCGAATTCATTGCCGATTCCGAGACGGGGGTCCGGCTCGTGGCGCCCGCCTTCCCCGTCCCGGCCCACGTCCACCGGGGAGGCTTCCTGGATGCCCTCTACCTCCTGCTCCACAACGCCGGCCACTTCAGCGGCGGAAAGACCATCGACGTGACGATCGAGGGGGCGGAGGGCGAGGCGACGATCACGATCCGCGACCGCGGGCCCGGCTTCGCGGCGGAAGCGCTCGAGCGGGCGCAGGACCTCTTCTACACCACCCGTCCCGAGGCGCTGGGGCTCGGGCTTCCCTTCGCCCGGCGCACGATCGAGAGCTTCGGGGGGAGCATCCGCATCGCCAACCACCCCGAGGGCGGGGGGATCGTGACGGTCCGGCTCCCCGCGGGGTGACGGCCCGCCCGGGTGATCCCGAGCCCTCGCGGCGTCCGGAGGCGCGCCTCGCCGCCGACGCGAAAGGGGGAGGGGCGTCAGCGGGAGCCGTGGGTGTGGTAGAGCATCACGTAGACCAGGAGTCCCGTGACCGAGACGTAGAGCCAGATGGGAAAGGTCCAGCGGGCGATCCTCCGGTGCTCCGTGAAGCGCCCTGCCCGCGCGAGGTAGAGGGCGCGGAGCACCATCGGCACGATCACCACCGCCAGCACCATGTGCGAGAAGAGGATCGTGAGGTAGAAGACGCGCGCCGCCCCCTCGCCGGCGAATTCGTGGGTGCCGGTGAGGGCGCTGCGCGTCAGGTAGAAGACGAGAAAGAGCGCCGACGCGGTGAAGGCTCCCAGCATCGCCTTCCGGTGCGCGTCGATCCGCCGCTGCCGGATGAAGCGGAAGCCGGCGAGGAGGCAGAGGCTGGCGGTCGCGTTGAGGGAGGCGTTGATGGGGGCGAGGAGCTCTCCGAAAGCCTGGGCGTCCATCAGGCGGCCTGGGCCACCGGCTCCGGCTCGCGCACGGGGTGGGGTTCCAGGTAGCCCAGGGCCGCGAGGTGGACGAGTACCCCGAGGAGTGCCGCCGCCCCGAGGGTGTGGAACGACACGGGGGCCGGGCTCAGGAAGGTGAAGACGGAGGCCACCCCGAGTACGGACTGCACCAGGACGAGCGAGACCGCCCCCAGTGCCCGCTGCCGGAGGGCGCGGGGGGCGCGGGCCCGGACGAGGGCGACGACAAAGCCGATCACCGCCAGCGTCGCCACGACCGCGAGCACCCGGTGGGTGAAGTGGATCGCCACGAAGTGGTTCTCGATGGGGGGCACCCACGCGCCCAGACACGTGGGGAAGTCCGGACAGGCCAGTCCGGCGTCGGTGTGCCGCACGAGGGCGCCCACGATGCTCTGCACGAAGACGAGCGCCGTGGTGCCGGCGCCCCACCGCCGCAGCAGCCGGCGAAGGCCCGGATCGGCCGGGATCACCCGGTTCGCCCGGGGCGAAGTGGCGGTCGCGAGGACGACCACCAGCCCGAGAAAGATGTAGGCGAGGGCGAGGTGGGTGGTCGAGACGGCGGTGGGGAGCTGGTAGATCACCGTGATCCCCCCGAAGACGGCCTGCACCAGGAGCAGGATCACCCCGACGACCGAGGCGCGCACGATCCAGCGTCGTTGGGCATCTCTGCCGGCAAACCACGTCGCCAGGCCGAAGAGCAGGATCAGCCCGCCGGCGACCAGGCGGTGGAGGTGCTCCCAGAAGACCCCTCCCACCATCTCGGGCATCATCGAGCCGTAGCAGGTGGGCCAGTCGGGGCAGGCGAGAGACGACTCCGTGGCGTGGACCACACTCCCCAGGAGGAGGAGGCCGAGGGTCCAGGCGACGGTGACCAGGAGCGATATATGGAGGCGTGCGGAGGCCATGGCTCGTTCGGTGATAGGGGGAAGGGTATCTTACTCCCCGTCGCACCCCTCGTTCAACCGCTCGCCCATGCCTGATTCCACATCGTCCCGACTGGCGAAGCTGGGGTTCCTCCGGCGTCTGGCTCCCCGTCTGCGCCGGTGGCGGGGCCACCTCGCCGTCGTGGCGGTGCTGATCGTCGCCACCAGCGCGGTGTCGCTCGCCTTTCCCCTGATCGTGCGCGAGCTCCTCGACGCCGCCTTCCTGGAGGGGGCAGCCGGCACCCTCGACCGGATCGCGCTCTTCCTCCTGGGGCTCTTCGCCGTCCAGGCGCTCCTCAACTTCGGGCAGAGCTACCTCGCCGCCTCCGTCTCGGAAAACGTGGTCGCCGAACTGCGCATCGAGCTCTTCGACGCCCTGGTGGTGCAGTCCCCCGGCTTCTTCGCCCGGCGCCGGGTGGGCGAACTCTCGTCGCGTCTCGCCTCCGACGCGGGAACGCTGCAGCAGGTGCTCCGCTTCGGAGTCCCCGAGATGGCCCGGCAGGGGCTCTTTCTCGTGGGCGCCCTCGTGCTCGTCACGGCGACCAACCCCCGCCTCACCCTGGTCACCCTCACCGCCGTCCCCGTGGCCATCGTCGTCGGCTGGCTCTTCGGCCGGCGGGTGCGGCGTTTCAGCACCGGGATCCAGGACACGCTGGCCGGGGCCATCGCGCGGGCCGAGCAGGTCTTCACCCAGATCCGCACGGTCCAGAGCTTCAACCGGGAGGGGTGGGAGTCGGACGCCTTCGGACGCGAGATCACCTCGACCCGCGATCAGGGACTCCAGCGCGCCGTGGCCCGGGCAGGGCTGACCGGAGCGGTGACGTTCGCCGCCTTCGGGGCGATCGTCGCCGTGCTCTGGCAGGGGGGACGGCTGGTGCTCGCCGGAGAACTCACGGCAGGCACGCTGGTGGCCTTCCTGCTCTACGCCGTGACGATCGCCGGGGCGATCACCTCGCTGGCGGGCTTCTGGAGCAACCTCCAGGAGGCGGCGGGCGCGGCGCAGCGACTCTTCGAGATCCTCGACCACCCCCGCGAACTCGCCACGCCGCCCCGCCCGGTGACGCTGCCCGACCCGCTCCGGGGAACCGTCCGCTTCGAGGGCGTCGGTTTCCGCTACGACGACGATCAACCCTGGGTGCTCGAGGGACTCGACCTGGAGATCGCTGCCGGACAGCAGGTGGCGCTCGTCGGGCCGTCCGGAGCGGGAAAGAGCACCCTCGCCGCCCTGATTCCCCGCTTCTTCGATCCGGTCGAGGGACGGGTGACGATCGACGGGGTCGCCGTCGACCGGGTGGCGCTCGACGAGTTGCGCGGGGTGATCGGGGTGGTGCCGCAGGAGCCGATGCTCTTCGCCGGAACGATCCGTGACAACCTTCTCTACGGGAATCCCGACGCCACCCCCGAAGAGATCGAGGAGGCGGCCCGGCGGGCGCACGCCCACGACTTCGTGCGCCACTTTCCCGACGGCTACGACCAGTGGGTGGGGGAGCGGGGCATTACCCTCAGCGGCGGGCAGCGGCAGCGCCTCGCCATCGCCCGCGTCTTTCTCAAGCGTCCGCGGATCCTGATTCTCGACGAGGCATCGAGCAGCCTGGACGCCGAGAGCGAGCACCTCGTTCAGGACGCCCTCGCCGACCTCATGGAGGGGCGGACCACCCTGGTCATCGCGCACCGGTTGAGCACGGTGATCCGGGCCGACCGGATCGTCGTCCTCGAGGACGGGGTGATCGAGGCCGAGGGGACGCACACCGAGCTCCTGGAGAGGAGCCCGGTGTACTCCCGTCTCTACCGGCGTCAGTTCGCCGACGCGCTCGCCGGCGCCGGAGGGGCGGATTCCCCCGTTCCGTAGCTCTCGGCCAGACTGACCACCCCCTCCTCGAGCCAGGTGAAGCGGCCGTCCATCGTCTGCCGCGCCACCCGGCTCGTCGCCCCGTCGTCGTTGTCGAAGAGGTGGGCAAGCGCGTCTTCGATGCGGCGCCGGGACTGGCGGCAGAAGAGGTCGGCCAGGGTGGTGGGCGAGGTGTCGGTGGGGCGGGCGGTCACCAGCTGCCGCGCCCGCACGCAGGTGGCCGTCATCACGAAGAGTTCGGCTCCCACATCGACAATCCGCCCGAGCACGACCTGCCGCCGATCGAGCGACGGCCCGAAGCGGACCATCGTGTAGAAGATCGAGCGGGCGAGCTTGCGGGCGGTGCGGTCGACGAAGCGCACGTGGGTCGCGAGGGCCCCGAAAGCGGAGAAGCGGGGCCAGTGCCCCCAGCCGAGGAAGCGGGTCGGGAACCACCAGGCATAGTGCACGCCGGCCTTCAGGAGCGCGGCGATCCGGCGCCCGGTGGGCGCGCGCGGGTCGACAAGGTCGCCCGCCACCTCGAGGTGGTCGTCGACCGCCTCGCGGGCGATGAAGAGGCGCATGATCTCCGACGATCCCTCGAAGATGAGGTTGATGCGGAGGTCGCGCACCATCCGCTCCACGGGCCAGGGGTGCTCTCCCCGCGCCTTCAGGGAGTCGTGCGTCTCGTACCCGCGTCCTCCCCGGATCTGGAGGGCGTCGTTGGCCGTCTGCCAGACCCGTTCGGAGTTCCACATCTTGGCAAACGCCGCCTCGAGGCGGATGTCGAAGGTGCCGGTGTCGGCCATCGCCGAGGTGAGCGAGACAACGGCGTCCATCGCGAAGGCGTCGGCGGCCATCGTCCCCAGCATGCGCGAGACCGCCTCGTGGCGACCGATCGGTTGTCCCCACTGCACCCGCTCCACCGCCCACTTCCGGGAACCCTCGAGGGCGAGGCGGGCAGCGGCCGAGCAGAAGGCCGGAAGCGACAGGCGACCGACGTTGAGGGTGATCAGGGCGAGCTTGAGCCCGCGTCCTTCCCCCCACAGCAGATTTTCTTTCGGGACCTTCACCTGGTCGAAGCGGATCACACCGTTCGAGAGTCCCCGGAGTCCCATGAAGTGGCAGTTGTGGGCGACGCTCACCCCCGGGGTGTCGGTCTCCACGATGAACGCGGTGACCGGACGCTTCCCCCGCACCCCTTCGCGGGGAGGAGTGCGCGCCATGACGACGATGATCTCGGCGCGGGGGCCGTTGGTGCACCACAGCTTCTCGCCGTTCAGCACCCAGTGCTCGCCGTCGTCGGAGAGGGTGGCCGAGGTGGAGACGTTGGCCGGATCCGATCCGGCGTCGGGCTCGGTGAGGGCGAAGGCCGAGAGGGCGCCCCTCGCCAGGCGCGGCAGGTAGCGCTCCTTCTGCTCGTCCGTCCCGAACATCATGAGGGGGGCGGGCACGCCGATGGACTGGTGCGCCGAGAGGAAGGCGCCGGTCGCCGCGCATCGGGAGGCGACGATCGCGAGGGCGCGGTTGTAGGAGGTCTGCGAGAGCCCGAGACCCCCGTACTTCTCGGGAATCTTGATGCCGAAGGCGCCCAGGTCGGCGAGCCCGGCGAGGACTTCGTCGGGGACCCATCCCTCGCGGTCGATCGCGTCGCCGTCGATGTGGTCGCGGCTGAAGGCGTGCAGCCGCTCGAGGAAGGGGGCGGCCCGCCGCTCCTCGTCGGGGTCGGGCTCGGGGTGGGGGTGGATCAGGTCGAGGGCGAGGCGCCCGTTGAAGAGCCGTTTCGAGAAGGAGCGACGCTCCCACTCCTCTTCCCGCGCCGCCTCGGCGACCTCGCGAGCCTCGATCTCGCTGGCGAGGGTGGACTCGGACGCCATCGTGCTCCTCCACTTGGGGTGACCGGTGCTGTCGGATCCCTCAAGATCGGGCCGCAGGGGGTGGCGGCAAGGGGGAGCGTCTCAGGCGTCGTCCGACAGGAAGGCGTCGAGTTCGTCGCCACGCTTCTCGGCGTCGCGTTCGCCCGTCTCGATGAGGGCCCGGAGGTAGTCGGGCTGGAAGAGGATCAGCGAGAGGAAGTCGGGACTCTCGGTGGCCCGCGTCCCGAGTCCCCGGGTGAGGAAGCGGAAGACGCGGGGGAGCCGCGGCTCGTAGCGGCCGGCGAGGCGTCCGAGGTCGAGCGAGGGTCGGAGCACCATCAGCTTCACCGGCCTCATTCCGTCGCGCTGCTCCGGCGGGAGATGCTCGAGGAGGCGGTTGATCCGTTCCAGGCGGAGGGCATCCTGGTCCATCAGGTCGAGGAAGATCGCATTCATCAGCACCCCGATGATCTGGGCGGGGGGCGGGTACCCCTGGACCGCCGGCCGGTCGGCTTCCTCGGTCGAGTGCGGGTGACGGGTCGAGATGGCCAGGATGCGCCGCGCCCCCAGGTGGAGCGCGGGTGAGAGGGGAGCCGTCAGCCGGATCCCCCCGTCGCCGTACCACCCGTCCGAGAGGGGGACGGCCGGAAAGAAGAGGGGGAGCGCCGCCGAGGCGAGCACGTGATCGACGGTGAGCGTCGTGTTGCGGGACCGGCGCCTCGGGCGCTCCCACTCGGGGATCCCCTTTCCCTGCACCCAGGTGATGGACTGGCCGGTCGTGTACGACGAGGTGCTGAGGGCGAGGGCCTTCAGCCGTCCCTTCGCGAGGTTGTAGTTCACGCCGGTGATCTCGCCCCGGACCGTGTGAAGGGCCTCGGTCAGGAACGCCCGTAGAGGCGCGGTATCGACCAGTCCCCGCAGCTGGTCGGTGTCGGCGTGGCCGCCGGACGCGAGTCCGCGGAGGGTGCCGAAGACCTGGCGTCCGAGCGAGACCGAGTCGGTACGGAAGACCTGCTCCACCTGGAGGTCGCTCCACAGGCGGGTGAGTTCCTCGATCGCCTGGCGAAAGGTGCCGTGATGCGCCCCGAGGTGCGCCGCGTTGATCGCCCCGGCCGATACCCCCGTGATGTAGGGAATCTCGAGGTTGGGGTAGCGGCGCGCGACGGCGCGGAGGAAGCCGACCTGGTAGGCGGCCCGCGCGCCCCCTCCACCCATGACGATGGCGAGGTCGGAGGGACCGGGCCCCTCCGCGGCGTTGGCGAAGGGGGTGATGCGGGCGTCGTAGGGGGCGAGGTCGTCGGTCATCCCCGCATACTTCCGTCGGGGGGGAGGCCGGGCAACCGTCTACCCGCGCGTGCCGAAGACAGTGGCTCCGGGGATCGAGAGAATCCCCCCCACGACCAGCATCAGCGCCACCGCGACGCTCACCAGGTGCGGCATGTAGCTTCGCTCCTCCATGGGGCGGCGGCGCATGACCGACGGAACGATCTGGGCGACGACGGCCCCGGCCACCATCAGGAGGATGTGGATCCCGAGCTGGGGGTAGAAGCCGCGGCCGACCACCAGGAGTGTGAGTCCCAGCAGGATGTTGATCTGGAGCGTGACGGCAAAGAAGCCCGCCAGCCGGCGCATCGTCTGGTCGTACGGTCGGCCGGTCACGACGCCCCGGACCGCGTGGATGAGGGCGAGCGCGCCGAGAAGAAGCGCGAGGTAGCGGACTCCGGAGTGCGCGTGGAGCACCATCATCGGTCAGGACTCGGCGTCGGAAGCAGGTTCGGATTCGCGGAGCTGGCGCTGGATGCGGGCGAGAATCGCCCCCATCCCCCGCAGCCGCAGGGGAGAAACGACTTCTTCCAGTCCCATCCCCGCCTGGAAATCGGGGGGCACGGCGAGGACGGCGTCACGGTGCTGCCCCTCGAGCCCCTCCAGGAGGATCCCGGCGAAGCCGCGCACGGTCGGGGACTCGGGTGGAGCATCGAAGAAGAGGTGGACCCGATCGTCGTCATCCACCTCGACGGCGAGAAAGAAGGGGGTCTGGCACTCGTGCACCTGCTCGAGCGCTTCCCGGTGGGCAGCGTACCGCTCGGGGAGCGGCGGCACCTTGCGGGAGTAGTGGAGGAGGGCCTGGACGCGGAGGTCGGTCGGGGCGGAGCGGAAACGGTCCACCACCTTCGACAGCGGAGCGGGAAGTGTCATGCAGACGGGCTACCTGCGGGACGCGGTGGGGTTCCGTCGGGGGAGTCGCCCACGGGCGAACCGAACGCGGGGGGGCGGGTATGCGGCTGCGATCTCTTCCTCCCTGCCAGCCTGACCTGGAGTCCTTGATGTCCGTCCCCCGGGATCCCCACGCCCCCTTCCAGGAGTACGCCAACCCCGGCGTGCTCGTCTCGACCGAGTGGCTCGCGCAGCGCCTCGACTCCGACGATCTCGTCGTGGTGGAGTCCGACGAGGACGTGCTCCTCTACGACACCGGGCACATCCCCGGCGCCGTCAAGATCGACTGGCACATGGACCTCAACGACGCGCTGACCCGCGACTACCTCGACGGCGAAGCGTTTGCCGAACTGATGGCGTCGAAGGGGATCGGGCGCGACACCACCGTCGTCTTCTACGGTGACAACCACACCTGGTGGGCCGCCTACGCCCTCTGGGTCTTCACCCTCTTCGGCCACCCCGACGTCCGGCTCCTGGACGGCGGACGGGCGAAGTGGGTCGCGGAGGGACGCCCCCTCACCACCGATGTTCCCGAGCGGCCGCGCACCGAATACCCGGTGGTCGAGCGCGACGATGCGCCCATCCGCGCCTTCCGCGACGAGGTGCTCGGGCACGTGGAGGGGGGTGGCGCGCTCGTCGACGTGCGTTCCCCCCAGGAGTTCTCGGGCGAGCTGCTCCACATGCCCGACTACCCCCAGGAGGGGAGCCTCCGCGGCGGGCACATCCCGGGGGCCGCCAACGTGCCCTGGAAGCGGGCAGCGCGAGACGACGGCACCTTCCGCTCCGCCGCCGAGCTGCGGGCGATCTACCTGGACGAGCTGGGGCTCTCGCCTGACGACGAGGTGATCGCATACTGCCGCATCGGGGAGCGGTCGAGCCACACCTGGTTCGTGCTCCACCACCTGCTCGGGGTGGAGCGGGTCCGCAACTACGACGGCTCCTGGACGGAGTGGGGCAACCTGGTCGGCGCGCCGATCGAACGCTGAGCACCCCGAGGGGGCGGGCGGGGTCAGCCCCGCCCCGCCTCCGCCAGGGCGCGGCGGACGAGTTCGACCACGTCGGGGTCGAGGTCGTCGATGGTTGCCATCCACTCGAGGTAGTCGCCCGACTCGCGCGCGCCGTCTTCCAGCGAGCGGCCGCTGTGCTTTCCCCGCCGGAAGATCAGTCCCTCGCCGGTGTCCTCGAACCAGCGGTCGACTCCGGTGAGGAAGGGCGCATACTCGTCGCAGTACGCCTGGAGTCCGTCGAGGTCGCGCGGGAGGTGGGGGTAGCGGGCCAGTTGGGCGGAGAGGACGGCGGCCGACGTCCGGATGTCACCCAGGGCGGTGTGCGCTTCCTCGTGGTCGCGCCCGAGGTAGAAACGGGCGGCGGCCGAGAGATCACGCGGCTCCTCGCGGTGAAAGACGGTCTGCATGTCGATCAGGCGGCGCCCCCGGACGTCGAAGGGGACGCCCGCCCGCCGGAACTCGGCGAGGAGGAGGGGGACGTCGTACCGGCGAATATTGAAGCCGGCGAGGTCGGCGTCGTCGAGGAGGTTCGCCAGGGCGCGGGCGCGGCGGGCAAAGGGCGGCTCGTCGGCGACGTCGGCGTCGGTGATCCCGTGGACGGCCGTCGCCTCGGGGGGAATGGGAATGCCCGGATTGAAGCGGCGCACCCGCTCCATCACGTCGCCCGACGGGTGGATCTGGATCAGGGCGAGCTCGATGATCCGGTCGTTCCGGATCGAGAGACCGGTCGACTCGATGTCGAAGAAGGCGAGGGGGCGTTCGAGTTCGAAGGGGAGTTCCATCGGTCGCGATGAGGGGAGCGATCGGAGGCGTCGGGGGTTCCGGAAGGGCGATACCGAGACAAGCTACGACCATTGAAGGGGCACCAACATGGCGCAAGGTACCATGAGAGCGGTGGTGATTCGCGAGCCGGGGGGGCCGGAAGTGCTCGAGGTGCGCGAGGTGCCCCGTCCGGATCCGGGACCCCGCGAGATTCGCGTCGCGGTGGCCGCAAGCGGGATCAACCGGGCCGACCTCCTCCAGCGCCGGGGGCGCTACCCGGTGCCCCACGGCTATCCGACAGACATTCCGGGCCTCGAGTACGCCGGCGTGGTCGAGGCGGTGGGGCCGCTCGTGCAGGAGTGGGCCCCGGGCGACCGGGTGATGGGGATCGTGGGCGGAGGCGGGTACGCCGAAGCGGTCGTCGTCCACGAGGACGAGGCGATCGGGATCCCTGCGGGAATCGACCCGGTCGCCGCCGGGGGACTTCCGGAAGCCTGGCTCACCGCCTGGGACGCCATGGTCCTGCAGGGGGGGCTGCAGGGGGGCGAGACCGTGCTGATCCATGCGGTGGGGAGCGGGGTCGGCACCGCCGCCCTCCAGCTCGCGCGCGCGCTCGGCGCCAGGACGATCGGCACCTCCCGCACGCCGTCCAAGCTCGAGAGGGCGCGCGAACTCGGGCTCGACGTCGCGATCCCCGGGGGCGGCAGCGAGTGGCCGGAGCGGGTTCGCGAGGCGACGGGGGGACGCGGGGTCGATCTGGTCCTCGACCTGATCGGGGGCGAGCACGTCGGTGCGGCCCTCGACTGCCTGGCCGGCGGCGGACGGATCCTCGTGGTGGGGGTCCCGGCGGGGCGGGAGTCCCGGATCGATCTGCGCCGGCTCATGGGGCTGCGCGCCTCCATCACCGGAACCGTTCTCCGGGCCCGCCCCCTCGACGAGAAGATCGCCCTCGCCCGCGCAGCCCGGCACAGGCTGATCCCGCTCATGGAGCGGAGTGGCGCGATCCCGGTGGTGGAGCGCACCTTTGCACCGGAAGAGGCCGCCGAGGCCCACCGGATGATGGAGTCCAACCTGAACTTCGGCACTCTCTCGCTCGTCTGGAGGTAGCGCGCGCGCTCCTCCCGTGTTTTCCCCTGGAGGAATCGTGCACGCTTCCCTTCGACTGCTTTCGGGCACCGTCGCCCTCGCCCTTGTCACCCTGCTTCCGGCGTCGGCGCGGGCGCAGTTGCAGGACGCCCCGGCCACCGATCTGCGGATCCACGACATCGTCGCTGCCGCCTCGCCGGAGCGCGTGGAGGCCGACATCCGCACCCTGGCGGGCTTCGGCACCCGCAACACCATGTCGGACACCCTCTCCGAGACCCGCGGCATCGGCGCCGCCCGCCGGTGGATCAAGGAGGAATTCGACCGCATCTCGGCCGACTGCGGCGGATGCCTCGAGGTCTACTACCAGCGCAACCTCGTCGAGGCCGGGGGGCGGATCCCCGAAGACACCTGGGTGGTCAACGTGATCGCGATCCTGCGCGGGAGCGTGGAGCCGGGCCGCTACGTGATCATGACCGGCGACATCGATTCCCGCGCCTCGAACGGGTCGGACGGCGAGGTCGACGCGCCCGGTGCCAACGACAACGCCTCGGGGATGGCCGGCGTGCTCGAGGCCGCCCGCCTCCTCACCCGGCAGCGCCCCTTCTCTGCCAGCATCGTCTTCGCGGGACTCTCGGGCGAGGAGCAGGGACTCTTCGGTGGCCAGCACATGGCCCGGGTCGCCCGTGAGGAAGGGTGGCAGATCACCGGGGTGTTGAACAACGACATGATCGGCAACATCGCCGGCATCGACGGCGTCATCGACAACACCGTCTTCCGCGTCTTCTCCGAGGCCGTCCCGCTGCCGGAGTTCCAGCCCCGGGGGTGGAACTACCGGGTGCTCGGGGGGGAGGTCGACGGCCCCTCGCGGCAGCTCGCCCGCTACGTCGAGCGGATCACCGACCTGTACTTCACCAACCTCGACGCCCGGATGGTCTACCGGCTCGACCGCTTCGGACGCGGCGGCCACCACCGTCCCTTCAACGACGAGGGCTTCGCCGGGGTACGGATCATGGAGGCCCACGAGCACTACGACCGGCAGCACCAGGACATCCGCGTGGAAGACGGGCGGGCGTACGGCGACGTCATCGACGGGGTGGACTTCGACTTCGCGGCCCGGCTCACGGCCGTCAACGCGGCCGTCCTCGCGGCGCTCGCCTGGGCCCCGCCGGCTCCCGCGAACGTGCAGATCGGGGGCGCCGTCCGCCCCTCCACCACCCTCGCCTGGGAGTCCACCCCGCACCCCGACCTCATCGGCTACCGCGTCTACTGGCGCGACACCACCGCCCCGCAGTGGGAGAAGTCCCGCTTCGTCGGGATGGTCGACGAGTTCACCTTCGAGAACCTGGTGATCGACAACTACCTCTTCGGGGTGGCGGCCGTCTCGCGCACCGGGACGGAATCCGTGGTCGCCTTCCCCACGGCGCAGCTGCGCCGGTAGCCACACCCCGACGCACGACGCCCGCCCTGCAGCGTGGGAGCGCAGGGCGGGCGTCCGGGTCGGTGGAGCACCGGTCGGTGCCGCGGACTTCGCGGCCCGCCGGGGTCAGCCCTCGTCGGCCGGGAGTCCGAGCGACTCCAGGACGATCCGGGTCTGCTCGACCAGGTGATCGCTCGCCTTCCCCTCGGCCGGGCTTGCCCGGTCGGGGCGGGCGACGTGGCGGAGCGGGAGTTCCCTGGGGACCACCGCCCGCAGGCGAGGCCCGACGAAGGTGAGCGCGCCCATGTTGCGCGGCTCCTCCTGCGCCCACACCACCTCTTCGAGGTTCGGGTAGCTGCGAACCACCT
>CAYORZ010000006.1:0-1896 GCA_964406485.1 uncultured Gemmatimonadaceae bacterium
AACGCCTCGAGTTCACGGGGACGTTTCATCACGAATGGGACCCCGCCTACGCAAGTTCGCTCGTCTCGGAGCTCGAACTCGCGGGGGATGCGAGGGTCGGAACCCTCTCCCGCGGCATGTCGCTCAAGCTGTCGTTCGTCGCCGCAGAGGCGCACAGGCCCTGGCTTCTGCTCCTGGACGAACCGACATCGGGACTCGACCCGGTCATCCGGCGCACTTTCTTCTCGGTGCTCCGGCGCAGCCTCGACGCCGGACCCCGGCGCACCCTCGTGTTTTCCACCCATCTCCTGGAAGACGTCCACGAATTTGCGGACCGGATCTGGGTGCTGCGCGACGGCCGCATGACGACCGATACCACGGTGGCCGAGCTGCGCCGCCAGGGCGGAAGCGACTCCCTCTCTGCCGCGCTCATGCGGGCGATCGATGCCCCGGGTGCCCCGGGCCCGCAATGAATCGTGTCTGACTCCTCGATCCGGGTCTCCGCGCTCGCCCGTCTCGGTCGCCGAAAGCACCGGACGGGCCTCGTCAGGCACCTGCTCCTGATGCTCCCCCTCATTGCCGGGGGGATGCTGCTGGGCGGGCTGGGCGTCGCCACCGCGATCCCGCTCTACGCCCTGGTGCTGGCAGTGAACCTCGTGTTCGTGCCTGCAAACCAGCTTGGCAAGGACCGGGCTGACGGCACACTCGAGTTCCTCTGCGGGCTCCCGGTCCAGGGTCGTGAACTCGCGCTCGGGCTGACGGTCGCGATGGACGAGGGACTCTTGCTGATCGGCCTGTTCGCAATGGCCACGGCGCTGATTTTCCTGGGCGACACGTTGGGACCCGCCCACTTGCTGATCACCGCCGCAAGCCTGTTTCTGGCCAGCGCACTCCTGGTGACGGCGGTCGCGATCTTCGTCGCGTGGCTTTCCCTTCGATTCCGCCCGGAGTTCATCACGCCCGCGGTCCTTGCGGTTGTGCTGGGCGGCTCCCTCCTCGTCGGCAGCGCGGGCGTGTCGATACGGGAGATCTGGTCCCGATTTCTCGCCCTCGAAGCATCGGTGGCGTCGATTTCCGCGGGGATCGGGGTGGCCGTCGTGCTCATCGGCTACGGCGGCTTCCGTCTGCTCGCCCGGGCCTTCGACCGGTGCATTCGCGACCCGGCGCTCGCCCGCATTCGCCCTCGGTAGCCCGGGCGGGCGCCGCGAGCGCGTGCGACGTCTCGCTTCGGGGCGCAGCTCAGCGGGCACTACGGTCCGACCGGCGCCCGCCGAGCCGGGCGGCCGTGAGCGCGACCGCGACCATCGCGGCGCCATAGCCTGCGCCCACGCCCAGGGCGTCGGCCACCACATCGCCCAGCGAAGGATCGCGGTTCGGCACGAAGGACTGGTGGACTTCGTCGAGCACGCCGTAGGCGACGCCGCTGGCCACCACCAGCCAGTGCGGCACGCGGCGGCGGCTGCGGGCGCGCCCGTATCCGAGGGCGGCGCCGAGCACCCCGAAGGCCAGGAAGTGGGCGACCTTGTCGTGCAGCCGCAAGCCGCCCGGCGCGGGCAGCTCGCTCTGCGCGCTGAGCAGGAAGAGCACGAGGGCCCAGAGCAGGGCGGGAATCCAGGGCGTGATCGCGCTGCGGGACTGCGGGGGCCATGGGCGAGGGGTCGTGTCGGGCATGGGCGGCGAAGTGGGTGAAGTCGGCCGGGATCAGAGGCGGCGATCGCCGTCGAGCCACCGGGCGAAGACGTCCCCGATGCGCTCGGCAGTGCGGCCGTCCCACCCCTCCGGCAGCCGGCGCGCTCCCCCTGGGGCCCCGAGCTCCGCGTATGCCTTCAGGATCGCGGCGGTGCTGCGGTCGGGCACGAGCACGTTGGTCCCTTCGGTGATCGTGATGGGGCGCTCCGTCGTGGAGCGGAGGGTGAG
>CAYORZ010000006.1:1996-15526 GCA_964406485.1 uncultured Gemmatimonadaceae bacterium
AGCGTCGGCGCGCCCGACCGAGTAGCGCAGGGAATCGATCATGATGTTGCCCACGAAGTGGATCCGCGACGCCTCGATCCCCTCACGCGCGAGATTCACGTCGGCGTCGCGGCTCGGCGTGAGGCAGAGCGCCGAGAGCTGATCGGTGAGGATCCGGTTGATCTCTTCGGGCATCCTGCGGTCCCCCGAGCGGAGTCCCGCCTCCACGTGGGCCACCGGAATGTGGAGCTTCACCGCGGCGAGGGCAGCCGCCACGGTGGAGTTCACATCGCCCACCACCACCACCAGGTCGGGGCGCAGTCGCAGGAGCACGTCCTCCATCCCCACGAGGACGGCCGCCGTCTGCGTCGCGTGGCTTCCCGAGCCCACTCCGAGGTTTTCGTCGGGAGCGCGAATATCGAGGTCGTCGAAAAACGAGGCGCTCATCTCGCGATCGTAGTGCTGCCCCGTATGGACGAGAGTGTTGGTCCACCCCCGGGCGTCGAGCGCGCGGAGGAGGGGGGCGATCTTCATGAAGTTGGGGCGCGCGCCGACGACGTGAACGAGATGGGGCATGGACGATGGGGTGAAGGTGGGGTGGGGTCAGCGAAGGGGACCACGGGTCCAGCGGAGCCCGATCGAGCCGGTGAGCCGCTCGATGCCGTGCTCGTGGCGTTCCCCCTCCAGGAGGGCGAAGAGGTCGAGGGAGCCGAGCGCGACGCGCGCGTGGAGGCGGCCGCCGATGGCGTGTCCGACGAGATCGTCGCCGAGCGAGGTGCCGGCGAAGCGCTCGCGGGTGAAGAGGCCTGCGTCGAGATCCCACCGTTGTCGGGGGTCGACCGACGTGAGGTGCAGCTGCCACTCGCGCCCCGGGCCGCCCAGGGGGTGGCCGAGGCCGCGACCGCGGTCGGACCACCCGGCGGTGTAGACGGAGTGGCGGTAGAAGTAGCCATGGCCGTTTTCGGGGTGCAACGAGGTGTGCACGACTCCGATGCTCAGCGCCTTCCGGGGATGGACCACCTCGAAGCCGGCCACGATCGAGGGGCTGTCGCGGAAGGCACCCGACGAGTCCTCGGCACCGATCTCCAGGGTGGCCAGGAAGGGAACCCGGTCGATGGTGCCACGGATTGCCACGTCGACGCTCACCAGCTGGTTGCTCGTGTTGACCCTGCGGCCGTCCTCCATGACGTGGGTGCCCAGAAGGAGCGAGGCGAAACGGCGCCAGGTGAGACCGGGGGCCCCATCGCCGAGAAACTGCGCCCCGCGCGTGACACCGACCAGGAGCCAGGGGGTGGGTTGGAGCGTTCCGCGGGCGCCGGCGATCCAGGGATGGCCGATCGGGCCATTGTCGGCGCCGCGGGCCACGAAGAGCTCGAAGTCCCACCGCCCGAGCCCCGCCAGAGCCCCGGGGAGGCGGAAGGGGTCACGCACGCCCATGCCCACCCCGTCGAGAGGGACGCGGCCCGCGTGAATGACCGACGCCGAATGTCCGGCCCCGTAGCCGACGGCTCGGCGACCGATCCATCCGTAGAGGGGACCGAATACCGCCGCGAGGTGAAGCTCGTCGATGTGGGGGTCGTGGGGGACGCCGGCCAGGCGGCCCGTCAACTCGAGGGACTCCGTGGGACGGAACCAGAGGCGGGCGCTCCCCCCCGCCTCGACCCGGTTCGGGAGGGTGACCGCGGCGAAGGGGGGCGAGCCGCGGTCGGCGTCGAAGTGGCGTTCGCCCACGGCGACGTCGGCTCCCACCCGGAGTTCGACTCCGAAGAGGGGGGCGGGCGCGGGGTCGATGTCGCGGTAGGGTGTTGCGATACCCGAGCCGGCGGCCGGATCGGCCACAGCGGCCAGGCGGTGGCGGATCGCGGCCGGGTGGTCGCGGGGAAGGAGACGCGGGCCCTGGGCCGCGACGGCCTCGGCGAGCAGGATGAGGGGGAACAGAAGCCCGACAGCCGCGCGCACGCCGCCTACCCTCGCCCTGCCGCCGCCCCCGCCCCCTCGTGCTGGTAGTCGTACGTGTAGTAGCGGTAGTAGTAGCTCCCGTACCCTCCCGAGCCGTCCCCGCTGGACACTCCATTGACCACCACCCCGAGGAGAGGGGCCTCGACCCGTCGCAGCCGCGAGACCGCTTCGGCGAGGGCGAAGCGGTTGGTTTGCCGCGCGCGGGCCACCACGACCATCCCGTCGACCAGCCGGCCGATGGTGAGACTTTCCGAGACGGCGAGGATCGGGGGCGTGTCGACCACGATCACCGCGTAGTTCTCGCGGGCGCACTCCAGGAGGTCGGCGAAGGGTTGGGAGCCGAGCAGGTGCCCGGGGTCGGGGGACCGCCCCCCGGCAGGGATCACGGTGAGCGAGCTCTCACCGATGCGGCGGGCCACCTCCCGCCGGGTTGCCTGCCCGCTGAGGACGTCGGCAAGGCCCGGTTCGAGGGGGAGCCCGAACATGTTTCCGATCTGCGGCCGGTGGAGGTCGCAGTCGATGAGGAGCGTCTTCCTTCCTTCCCGCTGCGCGAAGGCGAGCGCCAGATTCGCGGCGGTGAAGCTCTTTCCTTCGCGGGGGCCCTGACTCACGACCGCGATCGCCCGGAGCTCTTCGGCGCGGGCGTAACGGATCATGGCGGGGAGGGCCGTGAAGGCCTCCGCCACCGGTCCTCCGACGTGCTCCTGCCCCACCACGAGGGGGGCTGCCCGCCCCTCGGGGATCTGGTCCTTGTCGAGGAGGGGGATCATGCCGAGAAGCGGAAGTCCCGTGGCCGCCTCGACGTCTCCGGAGCGGCCCACGGTGCGGTCGAGCGATTCGACCAGGAGGGCGCCGGCGAGCCCGAGGCCGAGTCCGATGATCCCCGCGAGGGCGATGGGGATCCCCACAGCGCGCTCGTCGGGACGGAGGGAAGGGGTGGCGTGGTCGACCACCTCGACATCGGCGGCGGCCACCGCCTCGGCCACCTGCGCCTCGTAGAAGCGGGCCGACAGGAGGTTGAAGGTGCCGAGCACCGTCGCCGCATTCTGTTCGAGCTGCTGGATCGCGGTGGCCTGGGCCGGAAGCTGGCCGACCTGGCTGCGAAGCTGGCTGGCTTCCGACCGGGCTTCCTGGAGCCGTGAACCCGTCAGGTTGAGCGCCTCCTGGGCCAGGCTGCGCAGCTCTTCGCGCGCGGACCCGATCAGCGAATCGAGCACGGCTACCCGGCTGCTCCCTTCGCGGTAGCCGTAGCGGTCGGTGGTGAGACGCCGCCGCTCGTCTTCGAGCTGCCGCACGCGGGCGTAGACGGGGGCGGCACCGGGGATCACGTCTTCGGAGAGCGTGACGATGCGCTCCATCCCTTCGCCCGAACTGCTGTTCTCGAGATTCCCCACGAGGCTGCGAAGCAGATTCTGCTGGTAGTCCAGCTGGCGCACCTCGGCTTCCTGGGCACGGAGTCCCTGGGCAAGCCCTTCGCCTTCGGTGGCGGGATCGAGGACCTGGGCGGTCTGCTGGAACTCGGTGAGGGCGGCCTGCGCCTCGCGGACCGAATCGGCGACGCTGGCGAGCTGCTCGGCCAGGAAGGCGCGGCGGCGCGTGGCCTCTTCCCGCGCGACGTCGGCGGCCCGCAGCTGGTAGGCATCCGCCACCGCGTTGACGATCGCCGCCGAAAGGTCGGGGTCGGGGGTCCGGATCCGGATCCGGATCAGGCGGGTGTTCTCGGCCTGGACGATGGCGAGTTCGTCGCGCAGGTCCGAGATGGCGTCGGGGATCGCCACCACCTGGAGGGGGACCTCCTCGCCGGCATGGATCGCGGGAGAGACGGGGATCCGGAAACCGGGACCGTCGAGCGTGTCACCCGGAGCGCCCGAGGCGATCTCGCTCCCCCCCCGACCGGCCAGGGTGACCACCTCGCCGTCCCGTCGGAGGACGTACTCGCCCGGGACGGATTCACCGCTCGACGACGCTCCCGCCAGGATCGCGCTCCGCCGCGCCGGGTGCTGCGGAAGCCGGAGGTCGAGGGCGAGGCGCGCGACGGCCCGCCCGAGCACCGCATCGCTCTCGATCA
This sequence comes from uncultured Gemmatimonadaceae bacterium, assembly GCA_964406485.1. Classification (GTDB taxonomy): domain Bacteria; phylum Gemmatimonadota; class Gemmatimonadetes; order Longimicrobiales; family Gaopeijiaceae; genus Gaopeijia. The sequence continues at coordinate 6,003 of CAYORZ010000006.1, forward strand.
GCTCCACTTCCGATGCCATCGCCCCCGGAGGGAGTCCACCCCCCCCCGCCGCAGTGGCGAGGGAGGAGAGGGGCGAAGCGACCTCGAGCTTCTGGACGAGGGCCTGCGAGGTGTAGAGGTCGGGCCGGCGGAGCGTCCACCAGGTGGTGAGCACCACCAGGGTAAGGGCCACCGCAACGATGAGGGGCCACCGGCGCCGGGCGAGCGCGATGAGGCGCCCCACATCGAGGGCCTCGACCGTGGGTGTCGGGTCGGTGTCGGACATGGGTCTACCTTGCCGCGATGTTGACGATGGTGGCGACGAGCGTCAGCGACTGGAGCACGATGCGCCAGTCGAGCCCCCGTTTGCGGGGGACCACGAGGCGGTCGCCAGCGCGCAGATCAAGGAGCGCTTCGGGGGACGAAGCGAACTGGAGTCGGTCGGCGTCGATGAGGTGGCGTTCACCGGAAGCGCGCGAGATGACGATGTTGTGCGGCTGGGCGTCGTCGGTCATCCCGCCCGCGGCCGAGATCAGTTCGAAGACCCCGTAGGAGGGGTCGACCCAGAAGACGCCGGGAGCCTGGACCGCGCCCAGGATCGAGACGCGGAACTGCGCCTCGAGGCTGACCACGGGGAGCTGGAGGTCCATGGCGTACGCCTGGCGGAGCTCTTCGCGGAAGAGGTCGACGGTCTTGCCTGCGGCCGTCCGCTCCCCGAGAAGGGGGAGGTGCACGACCCCCGAGGGCTCGATCGGAAAGATTCCTCCGAGGGTGGAGTCGGGCCAGACGCTCAGGACGACCCGGTCGCCCGGGCTGAACTCGAAGCGGCCGGTCCGGACCACCGTCGACCCCTGGGCCAGGGCGTCTCCTGCCGTGAGGAGGACGAGGATCACACTCAGGACGAGGGCGGGAAGGGTCGATTGGGGGTGCCGTTGCATCAGCATCCGCTCCGGGCGAAGGGGGGAAGGCCACGGCGGTGGGCCGAGCGCAGGGTCATCTTCCAGCTTCCGTCGCGCGAACGACGCCTCGAGGCCGCAGGTTGCGGGGGTAGAAAAACAGCAAGAAGAATGCCGACAGGAGGGTGAGGGAAACGACGGTCTGGACCAGCCGCAGATTCGAGAGGTGCAGGTTCAGGACGGCGAAGCCGTAGACGATGATGTAGAACGCTCCACCCCTGCTCTCTCGCACCCACCGGAAGGCGACCCCCTGGATGATCCCGAGGATCAGCATCCCGAGGACAGCGCCGGGGACCCAGAAGTTCATGTAGCCGATCCCGAGGGTCTCGGGGGGCCACGAACTCGAGAAGAGCTGATCGCGCGACATCGGGGGGACGACGTGCCGTCCCGAGGCGATGGTGCGGAGGTAGACGCCGTCGTCGACGGGGGGTTTGCCGACCATGGCCGACGAGGGGACGGGAGCGGTGAGGAGGTCGAGGTAGCTGCGGCCGAGCCAGAGGTTGTCGATGTCGAAATGGCTCGTGGCGAGGAGGTGGTGGTCGACGTACGAGACCCCGAGGAGTGCGGCGCGCCCGCGCTCGTTCATGAGGCGGGTGGCCTCGATCGGGTTCTCGACGAGGGCGCGCACGGCGCCCGGCTGGCGAACCGCCGAGACACCCACGAAGAACGGCCACGTTGCCACGATCGCCAGCGCCAGGGTGCGGACGGGACGTCGGATCGGCGAGACCCCGAAGTGCCAGGTCATGAGCCCCAGGATCGCGAGGTGGAGGGAGTCCTTCCGCCCTCCGGTCGAGGCGTGGAGAATGAAGGCGGCCACGGCGGCCGCGATCACGAGGGCGTAGCGGGCCGGGGTGCGGCGCCACCTGAGCGAATGGATCAGCAGCACCACCCCCACCGAGAGGTAGAAGCTCAGGGCGGAGATGTACCCCAGTCCGGCTCCGCGGGCGGCGCGGCGGTGGAGTTCGTTCATCAGGAAGTCCACGCCGCCCATCTGTCGAAGGAGAACGACCATCGCGATGGCCCCCACCAAGAAGGCCACCCCGCCGGCGACGAGATGGCGGTGGGGGCGGGCGTCGAACTCGAAGTCGAAGGGGCGCGGGAGTCCCAGCCGACGCCCGACCCTGACCCCGAGCAGCAGTCCCCCGAAGGCGAGCGCCTGGACGAGGGCGTACCACGCCACGCTCCGGTCCAGCGACGAGACGGAGGGGTGGGCCCGCACGAGAGGCGAGATCGTGTTCGGATCGAAGGCGGCCACCGCGAGGTAGGCGGCGATCGTCAGGACCCCGAGCAGCCCCGCGATCACCTCGGGTGCGAACGGATCCTGCTGCCCCCGCGTGGCCCGCCACACCGGGATCGCGAAGACTCCGCCGAGCCCGATGGCCGAGAGGAGGATCGTCTCACGCATGGGGGCGTTCGGTCACCGGGCGGGCGGGGTTGCCGGCCACCACCGTCCAGGCCGGGACGTCGTGCGTGACCACCGCCCCGGCACCGATGACCGCGTACTCCCCGATCGAGCCGACGCTCGGGAGGATCAGCGCGCGGGCGCCGATCCAGGCGTGGGGCCCGATGGTGAGGGGCGAGGCCATCGGGACCGACTTCGGGTCGTAGCCGTGCGTATGGGTGTAGACCAGGACGTCGGACGAGAGGATCACGTCGTCGCCGATGATCACGCCTCCCGAATGGTCGACGGTCACATGGCGGTTGAGCTGCACCCGGTCACCGAGGGTCAGCGATCCGCCGCATTCGCTGCTCAACCGCACCCCCTCGGCGATCCGGCATCCGGCCCCGAGCGAGACGAGGGCGGGCGCCGTGATCAGGACGTCGTTCTCGATCACCGAGCCGGGGCCGACGGAATCGAGGGTGAGGCGGGCCCACCCGGTGGCCATTCCCCACCGGGCACGCCGGAGCAGGGCCCCCCAGGCGCCGCCGAGGCGGGCCGGCATGCTGCGGCGTCGGACGGTGTGCGTCGAAGTCGGAGCGATCATGAGGAACCTCCATCTGCCTGCACCCCCCGCAGCCCGGCGAAGAGGCGCCAGGAGAGGAGGAGGCGAACCAGAAAGCCGAAGGTGAGCGCCACCGCCGCCCCCTCGGCCCCATGGTTCGGTACGAGGACGAGGGCGCCGAGGGCCGTGGTCACGGTGGCCGTGAGAAAGATCGGGGGCTGCTCGCGGAAGCGTCGGGCCGCCAGCGTGGCCGAGCCGACGAATCCGGCCATGTACCAGAGCGTCACCCCTGCCATGAGCAGCACAAGGACCGTGCCGTACTCCGCGTACTCCGGGGTGTAGAAGAAGGTGAGCAGTCGACGGCCGAGGAGGAGGGCTCCGGCGGTCGAGCCGGCCCCGACGACCAGGGAGATCAGGACCAGACGACCGGTCAGGCGACGGAAGGCCCCGAGATCGCTCAGGTAGAGTGAGGCCAGGCGGGGACGGGCCGAGCGGGCCAGCGCCCCGATCACCATGCTCGAGGCCACCAGGAAGTACGCCGCCGCGCTGTAGAATCCGACTGCGGCCTCGCCCAGCGACCCCTGCAGGAAGTAGCGAGGCATGTTCATCATGAGGGAGTCCAGGAGCGAGACCACCCCGAGGGGCGCTGCCATCCGCACGATCAGGGGGGCATTGCGGAGGGTGGGGCGGAAGGCCGCCGCAACCTGGCCCCGGATCCGTACTCCGAGTTCGCGCCGCGCGATCGGGAGGTCGTGGGCGAAGAGAACGAGGCTCCACCCCCCCGCCATGAGGAGGATCGCGACCAGCACGCTCTCCCACACCAGCACCCCGGCCGCGATGGCGAGAAGTGTTGCACACCCTTTCAGAACGAAGGAACGCCCGAAATGCGACATCGTCTCGATCTGCTGGAAGAAGCCGTGCGTGACATCGCTCACCGACTCCACCCCCTTCGCCACCGCCATGGCGAGCACGACGCGGGCCGTCGGGCCGTCGGAAATGAGAAGGGTGCCCGCCGCGAGGAGGAGGAGCGCCAGGGTGGTCGTCGCGAGACGGGTCCCCAGGTATTCCCCGAACGGGTGGGTGTGGCGGGCATCGGTCGCCTGGACGGTGGCGAGCTGCATGTTGGAGAGCAGCTGCAGCGGGGCCGTGATGGCCAGGGCGAGGGCGTACATCCCGACGTCGACCGGCGTCAGGAACTTCGCCATCAGGATCATCGCGGCCGCCTGTGCCGCGACGTTGCTCACCGACCCGAGGAGCGTCCACGAGAAGTTGCGGCGGAGCGAAAGCCGCCGGGGAGCCGCGACCAGGGGCCGCGAGGGGGTGGGCGTCGCAGACGACACGGGCGTCAGGCCGCGGTCGCAGCGAGGGTCCGGAACATCGACCGGGTGGCGTCCAGTGCTGCGCTCCGGTCGAGGTAGTGGGCCCCGTGCTCGCGGGAGCGCGTCCGTCGTTCCCGGCGCTGTGCCGGGGACTCCCCGTCGGCCTCACGCAGTGCCTGGACGAAGGGTGCGGTTCCCCCTTCGAGCGGACGAACCCACCCGGCCCCCACCTCTTCGAGCCCTCTCCAGAAGGTGCGGTCGCTCACGATCACCGGGCATCCGGAGAGGAGGGCCTCCAGGACGACGTGGCCGAAGTTCTCGCCGAGGGTGGGAAAGAGAAAGACGTCGGCGGCCCGGAAGACGGCGGGTACATCAGACGGATCGCACGGGCCGTGAACCTCCACCCGGACGTGGTCGGGGAGTGCGGCGATGCGCGCTTCGCACTCCCGCCAGTAGCCGGGGGCGGCGACGGGCCCGTGGATGTGGAAGTCGAGAGGGACTCCCGCTTCGGCCGCAACCTCGAGGGCAAACGCCAGGTTCTTCTTGTAGTCGATCCGCGAGAGGAAGACGACCTGGAGCCGTCCGGAGTCGTCGCGCTCCCCGGACGAGGGGAGGGGGGGTGGGGCGGGAGAGACCACGGGAGCGACGTGGATCCGCTCCGGAGCGACCGCGCCGCCGAGCGTGCGCAGGATGTCGTCGCGCTCGTGCGGACTCGACGCGTGCCAGTGGGCGTCGCCGTAGAGTCCCGTGGCGCGCACGAGGGAAAGGTAGGCCCGCTTGCGGAGCGCGCTCTGTTGCAGCGCTCCTTGCGAGAATTCCCCCCGCGGAGCCACGAGGAGCCGTGGGGCGGGGAGGGTGCCCATCCGGCGGAAGAGGGTGGGGCGGAGGGTGTAGGTCGGTCCGAAGAAGGACTGCAGGTAGACCAGGTCCCACGTCTCTCCGGCGGTGAGACGGCGCAGGGTTTGCAGGGAGAGGGAGCGGCAGTAGGCCACCCGCGCCTGCCCGACCGTCAGCCAGCGATCGAGTTCGATGTCGGGAAAGCTCGTCCGATCCCCCGCGTCGCGGTCCCCCGTGATGACCGAGAAGTCGAATTCGTGGCCCAGCCGCTCGATCAGGCCGTTCAGCGAACGCGCCGGTCCTCCGGCCTTGAAGGCCGGAAAGAAGTACTTCGTGAAGACGAGGATCTTCAAGGCGGGCACCTGGGCGTTGGCCACTTGCACGGTTCGAGTCCCTTGCTCGTGCCCGATCCCCTGCATCTTCGGTGCCGCCCATGCCTGACTCCAGGGCCGAACGCCTCTACTACGCGATGCCCCTCGTGCTCCAGAATGCTGCGATGACCCTCTTCGGGGTCCGCGCTGCCTGGGAACGGAGGGGCCCCGGATTCCGTCGTCGCATCCGCTGGCTCCGCGAGACCGAGCGGTGGCCGGCCGAGCGCATCCGGGAGTTCCAGGACGAACGGCTCCGGGCCATCGTGCGCCACGCCTGGGACACCGTCCCCTTCTACCGACGGTGGTACGACGAGCACGGCGTGCACCCCTCCGACATCCGGGGGCAGGACGACCTGGTGAAGCTTCCCGTCCTCACCAAGGCGATGGTCCGCCGCAACCAGGAGGCGATGATTTCCACGGCCTTCCGCAGGCGCGACCTCCGCTTCCACCTCACGAGTGGCACCACGGGCACCCCTCTCCGCATCGGCAAGACTGCCGAAGCGATGCGGTGGCAGTGGGCCATCTGGTGGCGCCACCGGATCCGCTTCGGCTTTGCCCCCGGGAAGCGCTACCTCATGCTCGGCGCGCGGGTGCCCGTGCCCGCCGGGCAGGACCGTCCCCCCTTCTGGCGCGAGGACCGCTTCGGCGGTCGGACGTACGCCAGCGCGTATCACATGGCACCGGAAGAGCTTCCACACTTCGTCGATCTGCTTCAACGCCGGGCCTTTCCCTACATCGTCGGCTACCCGAGCGCGTTGAACGTCCTGGCCACGCACATGATTCGCGAGGGGGTGCGGCTCGCGGTCCCTCCGCGGCGGGTCATCACAGCGTCGGAGTCCCTCCTGCCCCACTACGAGGCGGCGCTGGAGGAGGCATTCGGGGCACCGGTGACCGACCAGTACGGGATGGCCGAGTTCGCGGGGAACTGTTCGAAGTGCGAAGAGGGGCGCTTTCACCTCGACTTCGAGTGCTGCTGCATGGAGCAACTCCCCGTCGCCGACCTCGATGGCCGCGTCTCTCTCGTCTTCACCGGCTTCGACAACCCCGCGATGCCCTTCATCCGGTACGAGGTCGGGGACTACGGGGTGCCCGGGCCGGAGCGGTGCGGCTGCGGACGGGCGTCCCCCACGCTCGAGGCGATCGACGGTCGAATCGAGGACTGCCTCGTCACCCCCGACGGGCGGCGGATCATGGGACTCAACCAGGTGATGGAGTACGGAACGGGTGCCGACGAGATCCAGATCCTCCAGGACCGCCCCGACGAGATCGTCGTGACGGTCGTCGAGGGACCCGGATACGGGCCGGCGAGCGAGCGGGCGATGCGGAGGGAACTGGAGCGTCGGCTCGGCCCCGGAGTGCGGATCCGCTTCGTGGCCGTCGACCGGATCCGCCGTTCCGGGTCGGGGAAGGTGCGCGCCGTGATCTCGACGGTCGCGTCTACCGGTGAGGGTCCGGACGATGGCAACGGTCCGGGCGAGGCGACGTTGCCCGGTCAGCCGAGGTAGCGGTCGTCCGGGTCGCGGGTGCGCACGACGCGGGCGGGAATGCCGACGACGACGGCGCGGGGCGCGACATCACCGACCACCATGGCCCCCGCCCCCACCAGGGCGTGGGCACCGATCGCGCACCCGTGGATCACGCCGGCGCCCAGGCCGATGATCGCTCCCTCGCCCAGGGTCGTCGCGCCGCCCAGGCGGGCCCCGGGACCCACCGAAGCGAAGGGGCCGATCCGGCAGTCGTGCTCCACGATCGCCCCGGTGTTCACGATGGCGTGGGCCCCGATCCGCGCCCCCGGATTGAGGATTGCCCCGGCGAGCACGACCGCGCCCGGGCCCACCTCGACGTCGCGGGCGACGACGGCGGTGGGGTGGATGACCGGGGCGAACCGGACGTCGGCAAAGCGGGTGCGCAGACGTTCGACGACGGCCCGCCGCACCGCCGGCTCGCCGATGGCGATCACCAGGGGGGTACCGGCGGCGGCGACGGGGCCCACCGCCTCGTCGCCGCCGAGGATCGGGTACCCCCGCCAGGGCGCGGCCGCGGAGTTGCGGTCGATGAAGCCCACCAACTCGTGCCCGGCTCGCTCGGCGGCGTCGCCCACCACCCGGCCGTGGCCCGAGGCGCCCACGATCACGAGGGGTCCGGCCCTGTCCGCCTCTGCCATCAGGAGTCCCCCGAAGGTGAACGGCCGTCCGGCCGGAAGACGGGCGTCGTGCCGTCGGATCGGGCCGCGATCCCCCGCCGTCCGACCACCGCGACGACCGTGCGGAAGAGGATCACGAGGTCGAGGCCGAAGGAACGGTTCTCCACGTACTCGAGGTCGAGGGCGAATTTCTCGTCCCATCCGAGTGTGTTGCGGCCCCGGATCTGGGCCAGCCCCGTCAGCCCGGGGAGGACGTCGTGGCGGCGTGCCTGCTCCGGCGTGTAGTGCGCAAGGTACTCCATGAGGAGCGGACGTGGCCCCACGAGACTCATGTCGCCCCGCACCACGTTCCACAATTCGGGGAGTTCGTCGAGGCTGGTCGAGCGGAGCCAGCGACCGAAGGGGGTCAGCCGTTCGCCGTCGGGAAGGAGTCGGCCGTCTGCGCCGCGGGCGTCGGTCATCGTCCGGAACTTGAGGAGCTCGAAGGGGACTCCCCCCTTCCCCGGGCGCAACTGCCGGAAGAGGACGGGGCGTCCCAGCCGCCACCGCACGGCCGCCGCGAGGGCGACGAGGAGGGGGGAGAGGACGATCACCCCTCCCCCGGCCAGGACGAGGTCGGTGGCCCGCTTCCAGAGGGGGGTGGGCTTCACGTTGCGGCGGCCTTCCCCTCGCGGCAGGTGGCACGGATCACGGCGATGACCCGGTCCTGCTGGTCGGGGGCGAGGTCGGAGCCGGACGGGAGGCAGACGCCTTCGGCAAAGAGGGCGTCGGCCACTTCGCCCCCCACCGCGGGGAAGTGTGCGAAGACCGGCTGACGGTGCATCGGCTTCCAGAGGGGGCGTGCCTCGATGTTGTGGGCCTCGAGTGCGGCGCAGAGGCGCGCCGGTGTGCACCCGCTCTCGTGCGGATCGAGGGTGAGCGTCGTGAGCCAGCGGGTCGGCGAACTCCACTCCGGGGTCGGCATGAAGGCCACCCCGGGGAGGTCGCCCACCCCTTCGCGGTAGCGGTCGAAGATCCGTCGCCGGGCCGCGATCTTCGCGTCGAGGGTCTCGAGCTGGCCCCGGCCCACCGCCGCGAGAAGGTTGCTCAGACGGTAGTTGTACCCGACTTCCCGGTGCTCGTAATGCAAGGTCGGTTGGCGGGCCTGGGCGGCGAGGGCGCGTGCCCGCGCGGCCACTTCCGGATCGTCGCTCACGAGCATTCCACCGCCCGAGGTCGTGATGATCTTGTTGCCGTTGAACGAGAAGATGGCCATCGAGCCGAAAGTCCCCACGGAGCGTCCGCGGTACTCGGCCCCGAGCGCTTCGGCAGCGTCCTCGATCACCGTGACCCCGTGGCGGGCGCAGACGTCGAGCAGGGGGTCCATGTCGGCACTCTGGCCGTAGAGATGCACGACGACGAGGGCACGCGGTGGGGGGTGTCCTGCCCGCACCCGCGCGTCGATCGCCTCGGCGACGGCGGCCGGGTCGAGGTTCCACGATGCCCGTTCGCTGTCGATGAAGACCGGGGTGGCCCCGAGGTAGCAGATGGGGTTCACCGAGCCGGCGAAGGTGAGGGTCGAGACCATGACCTCGTCGCCCGCCTCGACTCCGGCCAGGATCAGGGCGAGGTGGAGGGCAGCGGTACCCGATGAGGTCGCGGCGGCGGCGGCCACCCCGATGCGGGCAGCGAATTCCTTCTCGAAGGCGTCGACCTGCGGACCGAGTGGGGCGATCCAGTTCGAGGCCACCGCTTCGGCGAGGAGTTCCCGCTCCCGCCCCGCGAGATGCGGGGGGGAGAGGTAGATGCGGTCGAGGGGGGGAGCGTCAGCCATGGTCGCGCACCCCCCGGGCCTCGCGTCCCGCCTCGATCGCGGCCAGCGAGACTTCGAGCAGTTCGTCGAGGGGGATCGGCGGCGGCCCTCCGTCAGCGATGGCCGCGAGAAAGGCGTCGATCTCCTCATCGTGGCCCTTCGCGGGGCGGGTGGGGAGGGGGAG
>CAYORZ010000006.1:15536-17266 GCA_964406485.1 uncultured Gemmatimonadaceae bacterium
CGTTAATGGGGTCTATCCCATCAGGGGGCCCATCGGGGGGGGGGGGGGGTGGGGGGAGTCGGAGCGAGGGACCCGACCACTCCTTCACCCTCCGCCAGTTGTCGATCGCAAGGGTGCGATCGTCGAAGACGCAGGTCAGCTGCTCCTTCGGGTGGTGGGGGGAGCCGGCGGCGAGGTAGTGGAGGCTCGCGACCGAACCGTCGGCGAAGTCGAGGTGGATCAGGGCCCGGTCGTCGATCGGGGATCCGTCGGGACTCCGGGCCGGGAGGGTGCGCTGACCGACGAGGGGCGACCCGGTCCAGAAGCGTGCGAGGTCGATCCAGTGGCAGGCCTCGCCGACGATGCGACCGCCCCCCACCTCGGCGTCGTGCACCCAGTGCGGCCGGGGAATCGGTCCGGCGTGGATCGTCATCAGGATCGCCAGTGGCCCCGCGCGGCCGGCAACGGCCTCGGCGACTTCGCGCGCGAGCGGCGAGAAGCGGCGGTTGAAGCCCACGAGGAGGTGCGCGCCGGTGGCGGCGGCGCGTTCGACCACCCGGCGTGCGTCGTCGGGCTGCAGGGCGAGGGGCTTCTCCACGAAGACGTGCTTCCCTGCCGCCAGGGCCGCCTCGGCGAGGGCGGCGTGCGAGTCGTGCCGGGTGAGGATGAAGACGGCGTCGATCTCGGGGTCCCGCAGGACCGCCTCGATGTCGGTGCTCACCCGGCGGAAGCCGAAGCGCGCCGCCGCCGTCGAGGCGTCGCCCCCGCTGCGCGACGCGAGGGTGTGCAGGTGGAGGGGGCGGGAGGCCAGCCGCGGAATGAAGGTGCGCACCGCGAAGTTGCCCGCTCCGATCACCGCCACCGACGGGCGCCCGGGTGTGGGGGGGATCGCCCGCGGACGGACGATCGTGTGGGTGCGCTCCGCGGTCTGCTCGGGGGCATACTCGAAGACCACCCCGAGGGTGTCCCGGTCGGCCAGGAGGTCGTACGCCCGCGGAGCCTCGGCGAAGGGGACCCGCGCCGTGATCAGGGGAGCCACGTCGAGCGCCCCCGTCTCCATCAGGTGGAGGACCGCCTCGAAGTTGCGCTGCTCCGTCCACCGGACCCAGGGGAGCGGGTAGTCCCGCCCCTCGATCTCGTAGGTGGGGTCGTACCGCCCCGGACCGTAGCTGCACGAGACCTGGAAGGTGAGTTCCTTCTCGTAGAAGTCCTCGCGCCGCAGATGGAGTCCCGAGACCCCGATCAGGATGATGCGGCCCCGCTTGCGGAGGGATCGGGCCGCCTGGTGGACCGGCTCGTGCGCGCTCGAGGCGAGGGTGAGGAGGGCGGCGTCGGCGCCCACGCCCCCGGTGGCGGCGTGGACTGCGGCGGCGACGTCGGTGGCGCCTCCGTCGATCGTCTCCGCCCCGAACAACGCCGCCAGCTGCAGGCGGTCGGGGTTCAGGTCGACCCCGAGCACCTTGCACCCGGCCCCCCGGAGGATCTGCACGCAGAGCAGTCCGATGAGTCCCAGGCCGTAGACGACGACGGTCTCGCCGATCTGGGGCCGGGCGAGGCGGATGCCCTGCAGCCCGATTGCGGCGAGGGGAGTGAATGCGGCTTCCTCGAACTCGACTCCGTCCGGGATGCGGGCCGCGAGCCGACGGCCCACGGTCACCTGCTCGGCGTGGCTGCCGTTGGTCACGACCCGGTCGCCCGGAGCGAACTCGTGCACTCCTTCGCCGCACTGCAGGACGACCCCCGCCTGGCAG
>CAYORZ010000007.1:0-16076 GCA_964406485.1 uncultured Gemmatimonadaceae bacterium
GTCGCAAGGGCTGCGGGGGGGGTGGGGTGGGTAGTGCTGACCGCCGGGGGCTTCCTCGTCGGCGCTTTCATGACGCGCTACCCCCTTCACCACGCCGCCAACCGCATTCTGATCAACACCGTGCTGGTGCTGATCTTCATGCCGCTGCTCATCGACATGATCTGGCCCGAGGTCCCGGTCTGGAGCTATTTCTTCGCGCTCCCCACCCCCCTCCTCGTGGCGACCGTCCTCCTCCTGGCTGCCGGTGCCATCGCGGTGAGCCTCCGGATGATGGCGAAGGGAATCGACCGCTTCGAGCCGGTCCGGGAGTCGTTGCTCATGTAGCCCCGACCGGGCGGGGGGTCAGAGCAGCCGGCGCAGGCGGGCGAGCCCCTCCCTGACCTCTTCGGCGACCACGTCGAAGGCCGCGCCCACATCGCTGCCGGCCTCTCCGGCCTCCTCGCGGAGGACCTTGAGCCTCCCCCGCAGGCCGTCGATCTTCGCCTCGAGTTCGGTCCACTCGTCGCGGGCCTCGAGCTTGGCGAGACCCAGCTTGACGCGAAGTTCGTCGCGTTCCCGCTCGAGGCGTTCGAGGAGGCCGCGCAGCATCGCTTCTCGTTCCGACATGGTCGTGCTCCCGTGCTATTCGTGGTGTGGTGATCGCGGGGGGTGTCACCCCCCACCCCCGCCCCACCGGATCGACCCGGGGGCGGGTGCGAGGTCGCGCATGTGGACCGGCTTGTCGAGGTAGTCCACCCCCTCCGTCATCCAGGGCGGGGCGGGTTCTCCCCGGAGATGGTGCCCGAAGAACTGCGCCAGTCGCTTCTGGAAGTCGATCCGGTTCTCGATCCGGGCCAGGCCGTGTCCCTCATCGGGATACGAAAGCCAGATGATCGGCTTGCCCAGAAAGCGCAGGGCGTTGTACCACTCCAGGCCCTGCTCCCAATTCACCGTGGGGTCGGCCTCTCCGTGCAGATACAGCACCGGGGTGTCCATCGTTTCGACCCCCGAGATCGGCGACTGGTCCCAGTAGAGCTCGAAGTCGTCGTAGGGGTTGGTCCCGTAGCGCCCCTGTCCGTAGATGTCGTAGCGGTGGTTGTTCTGGCCGGCGCCGACGAAGAGCTGGTTGAACTCGCTGATCAGGTTGATCGGGGCGGCCCCATGCGCGATGGCCGCGAACATCTTCGAACGGGTAGCGATGTAGGCCCCGCCGCCGCCACTGAAGGAGTGGCCGCTCAGCCCGACGGCCGTGGAGTCGGCATACCCCAGGTCGATCACGGCTCGGGTCGCGGCCTCCACCGACTCCAGCATGTCGGAATGGGTCGTGCGCGTGCGGAAGTGGACATCGGGCTGCATGAGCAGGTAGCCCCGGCTCACGTACCCGGCAAAGTTCGGCTGATGCCGGTAGGCGGGGGTGGGGTGGGCATGGAGGTCCTGCGAGTACTGTTCGTAGAAGCGCACGATCATCGGAAGGCGACGCCCCGGCTCCCATTCGTCGGGGATCGCGAGGGTCCCCTGGAGCGGAGTCCCGTCGGCGAGCTGGTAGTCGAAGAGGATCCGTCGCCCCCACCGGAATTCGCTCTGCTGCGGGTTGGCGGTCGTCACCCGGGTCCACGTCGCGAAGTCGGTGTCGGTCACCCAGAGGTCGGGAAAGGTGGTCCAGTTCTGACGGGTGATGAGAAGACGGTCGGCGTCGGTGGCCTTGAGGGGGGTCCCGAAGCGCACGTCCTCGAGGACGAGGGTTTCGACGCGGCCGCCGTCCAGCCGCACGAAGCCGTCCTGTTTGGAGCGCTTACCGAAGGCGCGGAGCAGCACCGGACGGCGCAGGTCGATCGTCTCGGACTCGGGATCCAGGCGGTGCAGGCGGAGGCGGACGTCGTGCTCCGCCCCCCACCCCCCCGTGAGGTTGGTCGGGGCGCCCCCGTCGAGGGGCTGCCGCCAGAGGTCGTGCTCGTCGTAGAGGAGTACCGCTTCGCCGTCACTCGTGTAGCCGGCGACCCCCCACGGCGGCGGATCACCCACGCGGTTCCAGTCGGTGTCGACGAAGGAGGGGCGGGCGTCTGCCGCGAGCGGCACCACCTCGTCGTCGTCGAGGGCGTAGGCATGGAATTCCCCGCCCTCCCAATACAGCCAGTGACGGCCCGAGGGAGAGAGCCCGTAGGCGCGCTCGATCTGCGTCGCGATCGGGCGTACCGCACCCGAACGGGTGTCGATCAGGGTGTAGTCGGCCCACAGCGGTCGCCAGTCGGAGATGTACCGACTGTCGTCGCGCCCGATCGCCCACCGCCCGTCGGGGGTGACGCCGGCGAGGGCACGGCGGCCGACCTCGAGGGGAGTGATCGCGCCGGACTCCAGGTGGGCTGCGGCCCGCCACGTCCGGTTCCGGTCGCGCGCCGCCGACTGCCGCTGCTCGGTCTGGATCCGGTCGTCCGCCCAGTGAAAGATGTTGACGTCGGCGAGCGGGAGGGCGGTGTCGGGCCACGCCTCGAGCTCCCTCGCCTGGGGGCGGGTGCCGACGAGCACCATCGTGCCGGGATCGTTCCATGCGAGCGCTCCCTTTTCGCTCAGCACCCACCCCGACGCCAGCCCGGCCTCGGCGGTAAAGGTGTGGACGGCGGGCGCGGGTGAAGCCAGGTCGGTCACAGCCACCAGGGTGTTCTCGCGCTCGACCAACGTGTCGGATTTCGTCCCTCGCAAGACGGCCACTGCCGCGACGTCGTCGGCCCAGGTGAGGCGGGCGTAGCGGGCGTCTTCCTGATCGAGCACCCGCCGGCGCCCGTCCTCGAGGTCGACCAGGTGGAGTCCGTTGCCCGTCTGCTGGGCCGCGTCGACGGTGTAGGCGAGCCAGCGTCCTTCGGCGTCGAAGGCCAGTTCGCGCACACTTCCGAGCAACTCGACGCTCCCGTCGCCGAGGGCGCGGAGCACGACATCGGTCCCCTCATGCTCGGCGTCGCTGTCCGCCGGGATCTTCTTCACCCAGAAGTGCGAGGAGCCGGGCGCGAAGCCGAAGTCGTCCGCGCGCGACCACTCCCACTGCTCGCCGCTGGCCAGTTCCATGAGGCCGGCCGCTGTGGCCGACGCTCCTCCGCTCCCCCCGCTCCCCCTTCCCTGACGAAACGGGTGTCCGATCTCGTACGCCACCCACCGCCCGTCGTCCGAGAAACGGGGGCGGGTCGCATGCGGCACGGTCCGCTCCGTCGCTCCGTCGACCGTGCGAATATGGAGGGTGTCGTCGCCCCGCACCCGCCCGTAACTCCACGACACCCACTCCCCGTCCGGCGAGAAGGCGGCCCCGTCGATGCTGCGCCAGAGGGCGTAGTCCTCGATCTGCAGCGCCCGCAACTCGGACCCCGCCGGGGTCGCCTCGAGGGCCGGGGCCGGAGCCGTGGAAGATTGGGCGTGGAGCGCCCCAGGAACGGGGACGGCCACGAGGAGCGCGACCAGGAGCGCGGCAGGGGCTCCGCGGAGGCGGGAGGATGGCGGGAACGACGGGAACTCGGACATGGCGCGGGCGCTCGGCGCGTCCGTCGGCCTCCGACTCGGGAGGCCGACGCGCGCGCGGTGAGTGTCGATCCGTGAGGCTACGCTGGCCCGAGCCCCGGGGAAAGGGGTCGGCCCCGTTCGTCAGACCCTCGGACGCCGTCCCATGACGAAGCTCAACACCGCGAGGATGATGAAGATGAAGAAGGCGATCTTGGCGAGTCCGGCCGCCGTCCCTGCGATCCCGCCGAAGCCGAGAAATGCGGCGACCAGAGCGAGAATCAGGAGAAGGATTGCAGCGGAGAGCATGGCAGGCTCCTTGAGTGGGGGTCAGACTGCAAAGGCTCGTGCACCGTTGCCCCCAATCATGCACTCATCGTGCCAGAACACGCCAGCATATTCGTTGCCCCCCTACCCGGGGCTGCGGCCTCCCTGACGCACCACGATGAGGAGCGGGCCGTCTTCTTCGTGGCGGCGGTAGCCCAGAAGATGCAGCAACTGGAGGGCGTAGAAGCGCGCCACCCGTCGGTTCACGATGCGGGCCTCGGGGCGGTCGGGGTGGAGGCGGATCCCCGGGAGCCAGTGGACCCACCGGTCGGCGCCGAGGTGGCGCAGCGTGCGGGAAACGCCGAGCCAGAAGCGGTTGAAGGCGCGCACGACGAAGAAGCCGTCCTCGCCCTGCACCTGGTAGAGGGGCATGAGGATGCGCGCGGTCTCGGGGGCGCGGATCGAACCGCTGCTGTCTTCGGCCAGGATCTCGCCCCGCCGGATGCGCTGGAAATTGGTGTAGCCCGGGTGCATCCGGAAGGCGTCGTCGGGGCGAACGGGATGACGGTGGCGCATCTCGAGGACGCGCGGCAGGTGCGCCGTCTCACGGCGGAGCCGCTCCCGCGCGGGGCCCACCTCGTCGAAGTCCGCTTCGGGGGCGATCCCGGTGGCGGCCAGGAGGATCCAGATGCCGGCCTCGGCGCGGTCGATGGCGGCCGGCTCGTCGTGGCGGCCGGCCTCGAAGGCCACCGTGATGCAGTCCCGGGTCGCCAGGTACTCGTGCAACGTCCCATCCACGAGTTCCTCCAGCCCGAGCACCAGGGGGACGGGGAGGTGGAGGGCGACCTCGCGGTTCGGGAGGGCGTCGGCGACGGTCGTGAAGGGGCCGCCGTCGCCCGAGGTGGTGTGGAGATCCAGCACGTAGACCGGCCCCTCGGCCTTGCGGAGCACCTCGTCGAAGACCGCGAGCAGTTCCCGCTGCTCGACGTCTTCCGCCGCGAAGCCCTCGGTGGTGTCGAGGGCGGGAGAGCGGCGGCGGAGTTCGGCGACGGCCCGGGGCGTCCATACGCGGTTCAGGTCGCGGTCGACAAACCGACGGCCGAGGGCGAGCGCCTGCAGGTTGCCCCCCACGAAGACGACCGATCCGCGCAGCCGCCCTTCCCTGGAGGCGATTACCCGACCGACTCGCCGGGCGGCCTCCACCCCCGCCGGCTCGTTGCCATGAAGTCCGCCCACCACGATGAGCGTCGGAGTTCCGGGGCCGCCCCGTCCGAGGCGGCCCAGCACCCTTTGCATCGTCGCTCTCACCGTGGTCTCAACCCTCGTCCTGCTCGCGGAGCCGTTCCTCCAGGAGCTGGTAGGCGATCGGCATGAAGTCCCGTTCGCTCACGATCCCGACGAGTCGGCCCTCGTCGACGACCGGGAGGCAGGGCACCTTGTGTTCCCGCATGAGTTCGATGGCCTCGAGCGTCGTCGTCCGGGGATTCACCGTCACCGGATCGCGGTCCATGATCTCCTTGACCGGGCGATCGTCGGTGGGACCCGGTTGCGCCACCAGCCGCAGGACGGAGCGGTAGGCGACGAGGCCCACGAGCCGGTGGTCGTCGTCCTCGACCAGGACGTGCCGGATCTGCTTGCGGTCCATGAGAAAGGCGACCATCTGCACCAGCTCGTCCTCATGCACGGTGATGAGGTCGGTCGTCATGTACTGTTCGACGCGCAGGTAGTTCACCTTCCACCCCCCGGCGTCGTCGAGCGCGGCGAGGGGCCAGGTGTGCACGGGACCGCCCCCCTCCTGCTGCAGACGGATCGTCGCTGCGGTCACGGCGGCCAGCCGCTCGGCCCGGGTCCCCTGCCCCCGCATCTGCGAGAGGGAGCGGAGCGCCCAGCTCGCCCCGGTCTGTCCCGCCTCGACCCGGTCCCGGATCACCCCCAGATACCGGTCGATGTCGGCGGAATCGATCCCGTAGCGGGCGAGTCCACGCCGGGCGAGCGGAAGGAGCGTGCCCAGGATCAGATCGGGGGCGGACACCGTCTCACCCCCCACCCAGTGCATCGCCGCCTTCAGGCCGATCTTGGCCGCCGCGGCGCAGTTGCTCCGCACGTCGTCGAAGTCGAGTTCGGTCGTGATGTCGCCGTACTCGTCGGTCGCCCCCAGCACCGACCCGATCCAGAAGGCGGCGTTGGCCACCTCGTCGAGCACGGTCGGCCCGGAAGGGAGCACCCGGCACTCGATGCGCAGATGCGGCCGCCCCTCGCTGATCCCGTAACAAGGACGGTTCCAGCGGTAGACGGTGCTGTTGTGGAGCTGCAGCGCCTGGAGCTTCGGGATCCCGCCCGCCCCCAGGACCTCGAAGGGGTCTTCGTCGACGTCGCACGAGAGGAGGACGCGGAAGCGCGCGATGTCTTCCTGGAAGAGATCGACGACGGAGTCCTCCACCCACCGCTCCCCGAAGCGCACCCGCGGAGACATGTCGCGCAGGTGGAGGGTGCCGGAGCGGGTGTCGAGGGACTGCTGGAAGAGCGCGATCCGCGTCTCGGCCCAGAGTCGCCGCCCGAAGAGGAGGGGGGAATTGACGCAGGCCGCGAGGACCGGGCCCGTCACCGCCTGCGCCATGTTGTAGATCGGGGCGAATTCCTCGGCCGACACCTGGAGATGTACCTGGGCCGAGGTGTTGCACGCCTCGAGCATCACCGAGTCGTGCTCGACCAGGAGTTCGTCGGTCCCCTCGATGCGCAGTCGGTAGGCCTCGCCGCCCCGCATCCGGTTCAGCGCGTCGTTGAGGGCGTGGTAGCGGTCGATCGGGGTGATGTTGTCGAGCGTGAGGTCGCCCTTGGTGAGCGTGGGGAGGATCCCGGTAAGGCAGATGTCCGCGCCCTCGGCGCGCGCCGCCTCGCGGGCCGTGGCCAGGAGCGCGTCGAGGCGCTGCTCCATCGTCCGGAAGGCGCCGCCCTCCAGGTGCATCGGCTCCAGATTCACCTCGAGGTTGAAGCGCGCCAGCTCGGGCGTGAACGGCTCCCCGAGCCGCTCCAGCACCTCGACCCCCTTCGGCGC
This sequence comes from uncultured Gemmatimonadaceae bacterium, assembly GCA_964406485.1. Lineage (GTDB taxonomy): Bacteria > Gemmatimonadota > Gemmatimonadetes > Longimicrobiales > Gaopeijiaceae > Gaopeijia. The sequence goes on from CAYORZ010000007.1 coordinate 6,782, forward strand.
CGGTCGCCACCCCTTCCCCACCAGGAAGAACTCCTGCTCCGCCCCGATGCGGCGCACCCCGGACTCGATCATGCCCTGCTCGAGCATCTGTTCCAGCGCCTGGAGGTCGCGCAAGAGGGAGCGGGTGAAGGATCGCGCGGATCCCGGGGACTGCTCCGATGCCAGATCCTTGCCCATCGACGATTCCGTTGGAGGAAGCGCGCTCAACCGCCGCGCAGGGCAGCCAAGGCACCGGGACCGGCCCCCGATCGGGCCAGCGCCTGCAGCACCCGGGTGGGCGCGACCCCGAGGTAGTCCGAGAGGAAGCCGAGATGAACGAGACTCACCACGTCGCCGTCGCTCAGCGGGATCGAGGGCCAGCCGGTGGCCGGGCGGCTGCGGTACGCCTCGTAGACCGTGGCGAGCGGGCCGGCGTCGACCGAGGGGTCGAGGGGCACGTGGAAGTCGCCGGCGTGCAACTGCCATCGTCCGGCGATCTCCGCCCACCCGCGTCCGGCGTTGCGCAACGCCATCACGGCATCGGGGGAGACGCCCCCGCGGGCCGCGACGAAGAGCACCACGGGGATGTCGGAGGGAGGCCGGCCCCAACTCGCGAGGACCCGCACCTCGTCGGTCGGCACCCGGAAGTGTTCGGCCACCGCCTGGAGGTAGGCCTCCTCGGCCTCCTGGGCACCCGCCGGTCGAGCCGCGCCCGCAACGGCGAGCACCGCCAGGGCGAGGGCGGAAAGGGTCAGACGCGTAGTCGTGCGTCGCATCGTCATGATCGGCCTCCGGGAGGGGAGGGGTACGAGAGGGCCCACAGCGAAGGTTGTACACCACCACCCGGCTCGGGTCCCCCGGTGCCCCGGGCGGAGGCCCCGGAACGGCGTGCATCCGCCGCCCGGGGCCGTCCGGAGCGGGGGTTGCTACGCGCCTTCCACGATCTCGGCGTACGACTGCGGATTCCACTGCGGGCGCTCGTCGGCGTCGCCGATCTCGAGTCCGAAGTAGAAGATCAGCTGTCCGATGCGCGCCGTCTTCTCGGTGTCGATCTTCTCGAGCTCGTCGGACTCCCGGTGGTAGTCTTCGTGGACGCCGTTGAAGAAGAAGAGGATCGGCACGCCCTTGCGAGCGAAGTTGTAGTGGTCGGAGCGGAAGTAGAACCGCTCCTCGGGCCAGACGTCGTCGATGGCGGTCATCCCGATCTCGGGGTGCGCCTCGTTGACGCGGTTGAGGGTCTCGCCGAGGTCGGAGTGCTCCTTCCCGATCGCCACGATGGTGTCGGGCCAGTTCCGTCCCACCATGTCGGCGTTGATGTTGGCGACCAGCGACTCGACGGGGACGGGGGGGTTGTCGGCGAAGTAGGCGCTGCCCAGGAGACCCTTCTCCTCGCCGCTCACGAGCACGAACATCATCGAGCGCCGGGGCGCCTGCTCGAGCGAGGCCATCGCCTCGGCGACCTCCATCATCGTGGCGGTCCCCGACGCATTGTCGTCGGCGCCGTTGAAGATCGAGTCCCCACTCTGCGTGGGCCGGACACCGACGTGGTCCATGTGCGCCGAGTAGACGATGTATTCGTCACGCAGCACCGGGTCGCTCCCTTCGAGGATCCCGACCACGTTGGGGGCGGAAGCGTCCTGGAGGGTCTCGAGGGTGACCGTCGTCTCGGCCGTCACGCCGTCGAGGACGGTGACTTCGAGCGCGTCGGCGTGGCGCCCCTGGAGGGCAGCGACATCGACCCCGGCACCAGCGAGCACCCGGGCTGCAGCGGCCTCGCGCACGGTCGACGTGACCACGCGGTCGGGGTTGAGGTCACCCACCACCCGCGAACCCATCGCTCCCCGGGTCGTGGTGCGGTCCCACACCATGTCATCGACGGTGGAGACCACGAACACCTGCCCGGCGCCCGCTTCGTAGAGTCCGCGCGGCACGCCGGCGAACGACGTCGTGCGAAGGGCTTCCATCTCGGGCCCGGCGAAGATGAAGACCTGCGCCCCGGCCGGGAGGTCGGCGAAGGCGCCCGCGGGATCCCCGCTCCCCGAGACGACGACGACCGGTCCGGAGGTGGTGCCGTCGCGCGGCACGTTCGTCGCCGTCACGTCGACGCCCCAGACGAGGGAGCCCCCGTCGGAGAAGGTCACCCCGGTGCCGTCGGCCGACGCGACCATCTGCCGGAGCGCGTAGCGCTGCACGTAGGTGCCGTCGTCGCCCCCGGGGGCGAGCCCCAACGAGGCGAACTCCGCAGCGATCCAGTCGGCCACCCGCTCGAGCTCGGGACTCGGCGTGTCACGGCCGCGCATGCTGTCGTCGGCGAGGACGGAGATCTTCTGGTAGATGTCCTCGGGCGTGATGGTGGCGGCAGCGGCCTGGGCGGCCTCCGGCGTGGTGGGCGGCGCGGCGGTGGCGAGTCCGCCCTCTCCGGGCCCGCAGGCGACGAGGAGGAGGGTGGCTGCGGTCGTGACGGCCGTGAGGGACGACGAACGCTGGAAGACGACACGAGGTTGGGACATGGCGTAGGACACTCGGCAGGTTCGAGAAGTCGGAGTGCGAACGCCCCGGCTGCCCGCCGAAGGTTCGCGACCGCTGCGTGCAACATAGGGCTCCGGAGCCGCGCGCGCCTCCCCGACGGGTACGGCGGCCGACCGCCCCCCCTCCCTCACCGCGCCGGCTCCCGCAGGATCGGGTAGCGGTCGCCATCGAGGAAGCGGTCCAGGAGCCCCCAGTTGGCGAGCCCGTCGTCGCTGCGCGGCTCGAGCAGGTAGAAGGCGAGCCGGCCGAGGGGCTGGGCCACCTCGACCTGCACCGTCCCGGGCGGAAGGGTGCGCTCGACCGCCACCCACTCCCCGAAGAGTTCGACCTCGTTGTGCCCCTGGAAGGGGCGCTCCGCGACCCGCGTCGAGTCGATCCGGAATTCCTCGAGCCGGAGGGTGCGGGACCCGGACAGGGGCGTCGTCACCACGCCGTGCACGGCGAGGCGGTCGAGGGCGGGGGCCACGTCGGCCGGGATCAGGTAGCGCAGGGGCGCCGTCTCGGTATCGGCGGCCCGAAACGTCGTGTACTCCCGCATCGGGGTCGGGACGGTCACGTCGCGCCGGCGGTACATCACGTGTCCGGCCCAGGGGTGGCGCTCCTCGTCGACCTCGCCCATGAGGATCGTCGAGAGGGTGTCGGCCGCCTCGAAGGTGGCGCGCGTCGGCAGGACGCGTCCGACCACGGAGGCGTCGGCGGCCTCGACCGCCCGCACGATCCGGTCGGCGTCGTCGACCACCCAGTCGAGGATCTCGTTGACGAAGGCGCGGGTCGCCCGCACGCGGTCCTCGAAGGGGGCGTAGGAGTAGGCCTCGCTCAGGATCGCGAACCGGTTCCGGAGTCCCACGTAATTGTTGTTGAAGCGGGGACGGTGGTCGAAGGTGTACCACGCCGTCTCGCCGTCGGGGAGGGACCGGGTGTTGCCGTAGTGGTACATGAGCCACCCCTCCGACGCCCGCACCCGCTCGGTGATGCGCGGCAGGGCCGTCTCGCGGAGCAGTTGCACGATCTCGGCGGGCGCCCCCGGATGCAGCGGCGGGGAGTAGGTGAGGTGGTAGCCGTGCAGAGACCCGTTGGTCGTGTGGAGGTCGACGGAGACGTGCGGATCGTAGCGCGCCATCATCGTGACCACCGAACGCGCTTCGGGGGCGTCGAGCTTCATGTGGTCGCGGTTGAGGTCGAGTCCCATCGCGTTGGGCCGCTGCCCCATGCCGCCGATCGGGCCGTGCTGGCGCCCCCGGTTGTCGAGCTGGATCCGCTCGTTGCCGTCGGCGTTGTAGAGGGGGGTGACGAGGAGCACGAGGTCGTCGGTCCAGGCCGCCGGCGCGCCCCCCGCCGCGATGTCGCGCAGCAGCATGAGAAGCGCCTCCTTCCCCGGGACCTCGCCCCCGTGGATCGTCCCCTGGAGGTAGACACGCACCTTTCCCGTCGCCCGCACCGCCTCGGGAGAGGCGTCGGGGCTGCCCACCACCAGCATCGGAATCGAGCGCCCCTCGAGCGTGTAGCCCATCGAGGTGAGGTGGGCGTCGCTCCGCGCGGCCGCGATGGCCTCCATGAAGGCAACCACGTCGGCGTAGCGGGTGGTTTCCACCCAGTCGGTGGCCTCGGCGCGGGTGGGGAGGGTGGTGGCGTCGAGGGGGCGCTGAGCGCGGAGGGGGACCGCCGAGAGGAGGACGACGACGAGAGGGAGTGCGAACCGCATGCGGGACCCGGGAAGCGGAAGAGAAACCACGCGGCGTGGTGCCGGCCGCGGAGGGGGGGTGTCGTCAGCGAAAGTAGCGCCGGGAGCGGGCCCCGTCACGCCGGAGGCGTCGCGCCGCCCCTCGGCCGCGCGAGCCCGCCCCTGCCCGGAAGTGCGACGTTCCTCTTGCCGAAACGGGCACGCTCCGTGCACATCGTCCAGTCCCCCGCGATCTCCGCTGCCCCGGGCGGCGGGCGACCGCTCGCGAGCCTCCCCACACCCGCCGTCCCATGGACTGGATCACTCGCCCCGACGCCTGGATCGCCTTCGGCACCCTCACCCTTCTCGAACTGGTGCTGGGGATCGACAACATCATCTTCATCTCGATCCTCTCGGAGAAGGTCGAGGCCGGCCGCCAGCGGCTCGCGCGCACCGTCGGTCTCGCCGTGGCGATGATCACCCGCATCGCGCTCCTCTTCTCCATCGCCTGGGTGATGTCGCTCACCCGCCCGCTCTTCGAGGTCTGCGGACACGCCTGCGCGGGCCGCGACCTGATCCTGGCATTCGGGGGACTCTTCCTGCTGGGGAAGGCGACCATCGAGATCCACGACCGGCTCGAGGGGGAGGAGCACGGCCACGCCGTGCCCGGGTCGGTGACCTTCACCTCGGTGATCATCCAGATCACCCTCCTCGACCTCGTCTTCTCGCTCGACTCGGTGATCACCGCCGTGGGGATGGCCGACGACCTGGGGGTGATGGTGTCGGCGGTGGTGGTGGCGGTGATCTTCATGATGGTCGCCGCCGAGTCGGTGAGCGCCTTCGTCACGCGTCACCCCACCGTGAAGATGCTGGCCCTCAGCTTCCTGCTCCTGATCGGGATGACCCTGGTCGCCGAAGCGCTGGGGCAGCACATCAACAAGGGGTACCTCTACCGGGAGCTGGCTGGCATTCAACTCCCCGGGCTGGTCCGCGGAAAGTCGGCGGATCCGGTGGGGCTGCGCACCCCCCGCCTTCCCCAGCCGGCCGCGGCGGTGGGAGAAGCGTTCGAGGCGAGGAGCTGAACGCGAAACGGGCGCCGCCCCCCGCGTGGGGGACGGCGCCCGTCGGGCACCCCTCGGGGTGCGCCGGTTCGCCGGCGTCAGGCGCCGATGACTCCGGCCTCGCCGTCGGCCGAGACGACGAACTTCACCCACATCCCGCTCACGGCGTGACCGGCGATGTAGCAGACCAGGACGTAGTCACCGGCCGTGGAGGCGACGAACTGGATCGTCTCGGACTCTCCGGGCATCGTGCCCTCGGTCATGCTGGTCGGGTTGGAGCTGATCGCTCCCTCGAAGACCGGCACCGGATCCACCATGGCGGGGGCGGTGGTGAAGCCCTCCGACACGCCGATCGAGTGGGCCATGTAGGGGTCTTCGTTCGAGAAGTTCAGCGTGACGTTGGCGCCCTCGGGCACGACCACGGTGATCTCGCCGAACATGGCGCCGTTGTAGTTCCAGTAGTTTCCGCGATCCGTCTGTCCGGCCACGATGTCGAGGGTGATGTTGTTGCCGTCCTGGGTGTACCAGGAGGGCACCGTCATCTCGCCCGAGCCGGCGGCGGGAGCCGCGTCGGTGGCCGGCGTGTCGGTGGTGGCCGGGGCGCCGGTATCGGGAGCGTCGGACCCGCCACAGGCGGCGAGGCCGAAAAGGAGGGTGGTGATGAACGCGGAGCGCTTCATGAATGTATCCTCGGGTACGGTGGCAGTGGGTCACATCGGGACCGGCCCCACCGGAGCCGGGCCCCATGACGGCACCCTGGCTGTGGCCCGGTTGACCACGGGGGCGCCCTCCAGGTTCGGTTGTGCAGTCCCCCGGAATCCCTCGCTTGTGAAACAAGGCACAAGCTCCGCATGATGCCGGGAATGGCCTCCGAGGTCAAGAGGAATAGTATGCGGCATTCTCGTCGACGTAGCCGTGGGAGAGGTCGCACCCCCACGCGCGGGCCCACGCGGATCCCACCCCCAGCTCGACGCCGATGTCGACCGGATCGCCCCGGAGTACCTCGCGGACGTGCCCCTCGTCGAACGACGCGCGCCGGCCGTCGCGCACCACTGGAGTCTCTCCGATCCGGGCCTGCATCCGGGCCGGATCGATTCGCGCCTCGACGCACTTCCCCACCGCCATCAGGATCCGCCCGACGTTGGGGTCGCCCCCGTGCACCATCGTCTTGATCAGGGGCGAATCCACGAGGGAACGGGCCACCCTGCGGGCGTCGTCCTGGCTCGCGGCCCCCGCCACGGTCACGCGCAGGAGGCGCGTCGCCCCCTCGCCGTCGCGGGCGAGGACTTCGGTCATGCGGGTGCAGAGGCCGAGGAGGGCGTCCTCGAAGGCGGCGCCGTCGACGGGACCGGCCATCCCGTTGGCGATCATGACGCAGCTGTCGGAGGTGCTCGTGTCGGTGTCGACCGAGAGCATGTTGAAGGTGCGGTCGACCACCCGCCGCAGCATCTGGTCGAGGGGGCGCGCCTCGACTTCGGCGTCGGTGAAGACGTAGGCGAGCATGGTGGCCATGTCGGGGGCGATCATCCCCGCCCCCTTCGCCACGATCGAGAGCGTCACGGGCTCGTCGTCACGGCCCCGGATCTCGCACGAGAGGGCCTTCGGATGGGTGTCGGTCGTCATGATCCCCCGCGCGCCCGCGAGCGGATCGGGCCCCAGCTTCGCGGAGAGTCCCTCGAGCCCCGCCTCGATCCGGTCGAGGGGGAGGGGGACCCCGATCACGCCGGTCGAGCTCATGAGGACGAGCGACTCGTCGATCCCGAGTTCCCGGGCGGCGGCCCGCCCCATGGCCCGGGCGGCGGCGATCCCCTCCTCACCCGTCCCCACGTTGCTCACCTTCGAGTTCACGACCACGGCCTGGAGCCGGCCCGCGCGAATCCGCTCCCGCCCGACGATGATCGGGGCACCGGGAAAGTGGTTGCGCGTGAAGACGGCGGCGGCGGCCCCCGGGACGTCGGAGGCGAAGAGGGCGAGGTCTTCGCCCTCGCGCTTGAGGCCGCAGTGGACGGCGGCGCACCGGAAGCCGCGAGGGAGTCGGGGAGGCTCGTGGATCTTCATGCCGGAAAGATCAGCGCGGCGGGCGCCTCCGAAAAGGGTCGGGGGCGAACGCTACTCGTCGCGGAGTTCGGAGCGGACGATGTCGAGCGCCCCGATGAGGGCGGCGAGTCGGTCCTCGCCCAGCGCCTCGTGCAGCTGGTGAGCGACCGCCTCGATCACCCGGTCGAGCCGGGCGAGGGTCTCCAGCCCCTGCGGGGTGATCGTGCAGCGCACGATCCGGCGATCCTTCTCGCTCCGGCGGCGCTCGACCAGCCCCTTCTGCAGGAGACGGTCGATGAGGCGGGTGACGCCGGGCTGCCGCTCGATCATCCGCTCGGCGATCTGCAGGGTGGGCAGTCCCTCGTCACCCGCCCCCCGGAGGATCCGGAGCACGTTGTACTGCTGGAGGGTGACGTCGTCGACGCGTTCCACCCGGGCGGAGAGGCGGGTGCGCAGCAGGTCGCTCGAGCGCAGGAGGGCGACCATGAGTTCCTGCCCCCGGCTGGAGAAGGGGGTGCGCTGGCCGATCTCGTCGGCCACCGATCGCGGCTTCTGCTTGCCCACGGGCGGCTCCGGGAATCGAGGATGCATGCGGCAGACGGGAGACGTCCGTCTGTTCCTGCCCCGAAACGGCACGGCTCCCCCGCCGATCTCGACGGGGGAGCCGTGTCATGCGCCCGAGAGGATTCGAACCTCTGGCCTCTGCCTCCGGAGGGCAGCGCTCTATCCAGCTGAGCTACGGGCGCCTGTCGGAGCCTTTCAATGTCCGCTCGATGCGGCGGGCGGTCAAGACCCCGGGTGGCGTCCCCCGATACACCACGGCACCCGGCTCACGGAGGAGCACGGGTGCCGCGGGGCATGCGAATAAGCCGAGTTCTGTCTCCACCGGGGTGGAGGAGGATCATTTCTCTGGGACGCCCCTCTCGGGACGCCTCGTGCGGCCTACCCGGGACTCGGTCGGGGCGGACCACCCCTCGTCCCTGCGCGGCCTTGCTCCGGACGGGGTTTGCCGTGCGACCCGCTGTTACCAGGGGCCCGGTGCGCTCTTGCCGCACCCTTTCACCCTTGCCTGTGCCCCGAAGGGCCATCGGCGGTCTGCTCTCTGTGGCACTTTCCATCGCCTCGCGGCGCCCGGGGGTTACCCGGCGTCCTGTCCTGCGGAGCTCGGACTTTCCTCCGCCGGCGACCGAAGCCCCGACGGCGATCCTCACTCGCATGCCCTGCGGACTGTTTACCCGGAGGGCGGAGGTGGGGTCCGGGCGGCTTCCGCCTGGGGGCGGGGCGCCCGACGTGAAGTCGACCCCACAGGACGCCTGGAGGGCGGTGGGGCGGAATTGGCTGGTCTGGGCGACGTCGGGTGTCCCCGGCGCCGGGGCGGCGCGGCACTGGGGCGGCCGTGACGGCTCTTGGCGACGTCCGCTGTCCCCACTCCCCCGGTCGAGGCCACTGGGGTCGAGTTGACGTCGCCGATGGGGGGCGGGCTGCGCGGAAGCGGCGGAAGAGGCGGAGGCAGCCGGGGCAGGGCCGTCAGACGTCGCGAGGCTGGCCGACGCCGCCTCGGGTGCGGGGAGGCCGATCGCCGCCGGCACCTCCTCGCCCCTCCGCGCCAGACTCCGCCTCGGGTGCGTGGAGGCGGATCACCGCCGGCACCTCCTCGGCCCGGCTACCACCCCGGGGCGGTGACGTCGACGCGCAGGGACCACCGCCGCACGGGGGGCTGCGTCATGAAGTCGCGCACGAGCAGCTCGCTCCCGCCGAACTGGTTGACCTCGGGATCCATGCCGGAGTAGTCGGTCCACAGCGCGACGTCGTGGCCGACGAGGGTAAGGCGGGGAGCGCCCGGCCACGCGCGGGGGAGCCGGAGGGTGGCGTGGACCTCGGCCAGTCGCCAGAAGTCGGCGGGCTCGATGAAGCCCGCTTCGGTGGTGAGGTCCGGGGGGAAGATCGCCGCCGGGAGCGCCCGGGCCTGTTCGGCGAGGGGGGCGGCGGGGTCGTTGAATCCCCGGCAGAGCGTCACCTGGCACCGGTA
>CAYORZ010000007.1:16086-16567 GCA_964406485.1 uncultured Gemmatimonadaceae bacterium
CGCAGGTGGTGGCCGCCGCGGTGGAGCAGCCGCATCCCGACGTCGACGGGCCCCGCGACCACGCGCGTCGCCACGGCGATCTCGCGGGTGGGGTGCGGGGTGCCCAGCCGGACCGCCTCTTCGCGCACCGACACTTCGGAGGGGAGGAGCACACCGTCGCCGTTGCGGTCCTCCCAGTGGAGGGGGCGATCGAAGTAGGCGCCGAGCGGGTGTCCCTCGCGGGTCCACTGCACGCCCTGGCGGATCGCCTCGGGTCCCGTCAGCTGCGTCACCCGGTTGCGGGGAAAAGCGGCCGCCACGTCGACCGACCACTCCCACCCGGGGGTGCGGAGGGGAACGAGGGCAAGCGCGGCCTCCCACCCCCGGTTGACCACCCGCCCCACACGTGCGTGGCTGGCGCCGAGGGCGGCCTGCTCGAAGAGGAGGGGCGTCCGGAGGAGGAGGTCGCGGGTGGTGCGCGAATAGTGCACCAGGTCGAGGT
>CAYORZ010000008.1:0-14964 GCA_964406485.1 uncultured Gemmatimonadaceae bacterium
CATCAGGACCTGCAGGAGCCGGAACTCGGTGGGAGTGAGACTCAGCTCCTCCCCTTCGAGGGTCACCTGATGCGCCTCCGGGTTCATCCGCAGGGGACCGCTGGTGAGCACCCGCCCCCCGCTCGGCGTGGCCACCTCGCTCGACCGGCGGAGGATCGCGCGACAGCGCAGCACGAGTTCCCGGGGAGAGAAGGGTTTGGTGAGGTAGTCGTCGGCCCCGAGCTCGAGGCCGGCGACGAGGTCGTCCTGCTCGCGGCGGGCCGTGAGAACGAGGACGGGGATCGCCCGCGTCGCCGGGTCGGCCCGGAGCCGCTCGAGCACGTCGTCGCCCGAGAGGCCGGGGAGCATGCGGTCGAGGATCACGAGGTCGGGGATCTCGCGGTGCACGGCCTGGAGGGCCCCCGGTCCGTGCCCCACCGTCTCGACCCGGAAGCCTTCGCGGGTGAGCTGGTAGGCGATGAGGGCCGCGATGTCGGCCTCGTCTTCGACCACCAGGACTCTCGGGGTCGATCCCGCTTCGGGGTCCTTCGTCATCGTGCGGTACTCCGGGAGCGTCGTCACGGCCTCGCCTCGCGGTGCGGGCGGGACCTCAGGCAGAGGCGATCAGCCCCCGAAGCTCGTCTTCGGTGAGGGTGTGATCGGCCTGCTTGGCCGCGTGGAAGATGCGGTCGCAGAGCACGTCGTCGTCGGCATCGAATCCCCGGCTGCGCAACCAGTACTTCACGTTCGACAGCCCCGACATCGGTCCGATCTCGATCAGCTGAGCCCGCCCCACGAGCGCTGCCGGCACACCGGAGTAGATGCGGTCGGCGAGCCAGGCGTCGCCCTTCGCCTCGGCCTTCACGATCGCCGCCGCGTGCACGCCCGTGCAGGTGCGGAAGGCGTCCAGCCCGACCACCGGATGCGCGGCGGGGATCGGGACCCGGTAGGCGTCCGAAACCGTCCGGCAGTAGTCGGGAAGCGTCGTGAGGTCGCCGTCGTGCAGGCCGAGCAGGCTGAGGTTGACCAGAAGGAGCTCCATCTCGGTGTTGCCCGCCCGCTCCCCCACCCCGAGGGCGGTACCGTGGATGCGGGTGGCGCCGGCCTGGACCGCGGCGAGGGCGTTGGCAATGCCGAATCCGCGATCGCGGTGTCCGTGCCAGTCCACCCCGATATCGGCCCCCGACGGCTCCACGATCCCCTCGATCACGAAGCGGACCAGCGCCCGCGTCCCTTCGGGAGTCGCGTGCCCCACGGTGTCGGCGATGCAGATGCGCTCGGCCCCCCACTCGATCGCCCGTCCGTAGAGCGTCTTCAACGTCTCGGGGTGGGCCCGGGTGGTGTCTTCGGTGACCATCATCACCGGAAGGCCTTCCCGCACGCAGAACCGGACCGCCTCCTCGGCGGTGGCAAGCATCCGCTCCAGTTCCCACCCCTCGGCGTAGAAGCGGATCGGGGAACTGCCGACGAAGGTGCACGCTTCCAGGGGGAGTCCCACGGCCTGCGAGATCTCGGCGATGGGACGCACGTCGGCCAGAACGGTGCGCGCGGCGCAGTTCGCGCGGATCGCGAGTCCGGAACGGACGATCTCGCGGGCCAGCGCCGTCACCGCCTCCACCGCCCTCGGGCCTGCCCCCGGGAGTCCGATATCGGCGGTCTGGATGCCGAGTTCGTCCATCCGGTGCAACACCTCGATCTTCGCCCCGATCGGAGGGTCGGTCACGGAAGGGTTCTGGAGTCCGTCGCGGAGCGTCTCGTCGTCGAGAGCGATCGGCCCCACCGAGGACCAGTCGAAGCCACCCGGCTGATGGTTCCAGTCGAAGATCAGCTCGTGCTCGTGCATGGACATCTGCGTCTACCCCCAGGTGAAGGTCCGGGAGCAACCTACGCCCGCCGGGCACGTCCCGGCAAAGCCGCGGTCGAAGTGCCGTCACAGGGCGTCGCGCAGATTCAGGAGCTTCCACTCTCCGTCCATCTCGACCACGACATCCATCAGGGGGATCTGCCCCTCCTCACCGGTCGCGGTGTTCTGCACGACCATGCGCGCGTCCTTGTGGAGGGTGAAGGTCGGGTAGACCTCGCGTTCCCCCTCCATCTCCACCCGGACGAGGCGGAGCGGCATCCCGCCGTACTCCTCGATCTGGGCGCGCCGTGCCTTGCGGGTGCGCGGCATCGACATCCCCCAGATGAAGTCGAAGGTGACCCAGGCGGTGTCGGGGAGCGAGGGCCAGAGAAGGGTTTCGTATTCCTCGCGGGTGACGACCAGGGAGCCCAGGGCCCCCTCGTCGCTCGCCTCGAGGGCATCGAGCGCCGCCTCGGCCAGCGCCTCCGGAGAGGCGTGCGCGGCGGTGAGGTGCGGGCCTCCGCCTTCTTCCGCACACGCCGCCGCCCCCCCGATGAGGAGAGCGACGGCGAGGCGGAAGAGGGAGGCCCCCGAAGTACGGGGAACCGGAATCATGGCGTCGTCAGTTGCCTTCGTGGTTGGGACGCGAATCGGAGCCGTCGGCCGACCAGATCGTCCACCCGACGTGCCACCCCGGCTCACCGGGTGCGATGGCACCGGCGTAGTCGGTGGCCACCAGCCTGCGTCCGTCGGTGGGCGCGATCAGGGTGAGGTCGTCGAAGACGATCGTCGAGAGATCGAAGGGCGTGTAGCCGGCCGGCATGGCGGCCAGGCTGAAGTCGGGAGGCGACGCGAGCGACCCGTGGTTGTAGACCGACGGATCGAAGCCCGGATCGGCCAGCATGTTGTTGAAGTCCGGGTGCAGGAAGAAGTCGCGGTTCAGCTCCGCGGTGGACCCACCCCCGCACGCCGCGAAGTTGGCGTCGTCATCGGCCGGACCCCCGTTGTTCCAGAGGATCAGTCCTTCGGCCGAGAGCGTCGTGGTCGGGTCGGTCTCGCCCGCCAGGCGCCGCTGCGCGTTGATGATCGTCTGCGCGTCACGAATGCAGAATCCCGAGGCGCCGAAGCCGGTGAAGATCGAGTTGTAGACGCGGTAGTTGGCCCCTTCACGGAGTTCCAGGGCGTTGTCGGACTCCGCCCCGGCGATCTCGCCCGTGACGCGCCCGGCGCGGGCACCGATCATCGTCGCGTTGGCGACGACGGCCGTGGTGCGGGGCGTGGCATCGCCCTGGTCGCCGTTGTTCGACAGTTCCATCCCCTGGTCGGCGTCCTCACCCCGCTGCTGACCGATGATGAACTGCATGAAGCCGCGGTAGCCGTCGGTACCGTCGACCGAATCGTCGCCGATCCCCGAGACCACCAGGTGGTCGACCGAGACCGTGCCGCCGAACGGCTCGATCCCGTCGTCCTTGTTGTAGTGGATCTGCACGTAGCTGATCGTCGTCCCCGCGCCGACGCCCTGGAGCGCGAGGCCGTTGAGCTGATCGGCCGGAGTCACGTCGTCACCGGCGTACTCGATCCGGACCCCCCGCAGGATTCCCGAGCTGTCGAGCACGTCGGGTCCGCCGTACAACCCGGAATCCCCCTCACCGAGCGCTTCGTCTCCGACGTTGGTGGGCGCGCGCCCGTTGATGATGATCCCGCCCCAATCCTCGGAGGCGCGCTGGCCCCGCGGATTGCCCGATGTGAAGACGATCACCTCGTCGGCCGTCGGCGCGCGGTCCTCGCCCTGCGTCGCATCGGCGATGATCTTCGAACCGCGGCTCACCACGAGATACGCGCCGCGCACCCCGGGAGCAACGTCGGTCCGTCCGACGATCGTCGTTCCGGGTTCGATCGTCAGCGTCGCCGGGACGCACCCTTCGCGGGCGCCGTCGGGGCCGCAGTCGTGACCGACGAAGGTGGGCTGGTTCAGCACGTATGTCTTGTCGGCCGTCCAGGTCGTGTGGGTGAGGATGTCGCCCGTCACCTGGACGACGGTCTCGGGTTCGGCCTCGGTCGTTCCCGACGCCGATCCCGGCGCGCCGGTGCCGTGGGCGTTCACCGCCACGACCGATGCCGTGTACGCGGTGGCGGGCGTGAGGCCGGTGAAGGTCGTCTGGGTCTGCCGCACCCCCTCCGCCGTGCGAGGGTCCTCTCCGGCGGTGGTGAGGGTGACCGTGTAGGAGTCGGCGTTGGCAACCGGCGCCCAGGAGACCGTGAGGGTCTGGCCGGAGACCGCCAGCTGCACCCCGGTGACCGTCTGCGGGGGATCGGGGATCAGGGGGTCGCCCCCATTGTCGTCATCGGAGCAGGCTCCGAGGGCCAGCGTGATCAGGGCAATGCCCGGAAGGGCCTTGCGAATCCACGTCATGGTGGTTGTTCCTCGCTGAAGTGCGTGGTGCATCGGTTGCGGGAGACTCAGGGGAGCTCCCAGGACAGTCCGACGGAGAAGGTCCGCCCGACCGGGTACTGCCGTTGCATGCGCTCGATTCCCGCGGCCCGCTGCACGTAGCGATGCCCGGCATCGAGGAGGTTGGTGGCCTTGATGCGCGCGCGTACGCCTCCCGTGAGCGGGAAGGCCACCGTGGCGTCGAGCGCGTTGCGGGGCTGCTCGTGGATGTCGGGCAGCCCGGATCCTCCGGCGGCGGTGAGCCGCTCGCCGAAGCGGTTGAAGTAGAGTCCCGCTTCGAGGCCCGAGGGCGCCGCATGGCTGATCCCCACATTGAAGACGTAGGGGGCCTGCCCCTCGAGAGGCCGGTGCAGGTTGGTGGGCTGGTAGATGCCCTCGGCCCGCACGTTCACCTCGGACGCGATGAGCGAGAGGTTGGTCGAGAGCGAGACGTTGCGGAGCGCCTCGGCGAAGCGCCGTCCCGAAAGCTGGAGGTCGAACTCGATCCCCCGCACCTCGCCATCGACCGCATTCTGGAAGGAGTAGGCAGACGAGGCCGCGGCGATGAAGACCTGCTCGATCGGGGCGTCCATCTTCTTGACGAAGGCCCCCAGCGAGACGAGTTCGCCGGGCCCGGGGAACCAGTCGAGCCGGAGGTCTCCGCTCACGATCCGGGCCGACGTCAGCGTCGGATTGCCGACGAGCTGCCGCAGCGAGGTGGCTTCGGTGAACTGGAAGGGAACGATCTCGCGGAACTCCGGACGGTCGAGCGTCCGGCTCGCCGCGGCCCGCAGACGGAGGTCGTCGGTGAGCGACCAGCTCACGTTGAGCGAGGGGGCGACGTCGACGTCCGAGACGTCGTTGAGGAGCCCGTTGCGCGAGGTGAGCAGGAGGTCGTAGCTCTCCACCCGGGCCCCCGCGACCACCTCGAGGCTCGATCCCAGCGGAAGGGTGAGCATGAGGTAGCCGGCCATCCGCTCGTCGGCGACGTCATGGACGTCTCCGGGCTCGACCACTTCGTCGATCCGGAACTCGCCGGGGTTGCGGGGGGAACCGGCGACGATCGTCCCTGTCTCGAGGGCGGCGTCGAGGTCGTCGATCGTGTTGCCCAGGAAGTTCCAGTTCAGCCGCCGGGCCCCGAAGCCCCGGCTCCGCTCCCGGTAGCCCGCCCCGAGCTTCACCGTGGCCCTTGCCGGCCCGAGGGCGAGGGGAAACTGCCAGTCCACGCTTCCCGCGAGGTCGTCGTCGACCAGCTCGCTGAAGAAGTAGCGGGCGCTCTCGGTGAAATCGAGCAGACGATACTCCCCGGAGTCCTCCAGGTGGATCGTCTCGCGCATGAAGGGCTCGTCGCGGCGGGCCCGCGCGGCCGAGAGCCGCCAGTCCAGGCGGGAGTCCCGAGAGAGCGCGTGCTCGCCGGAGAGCTGTCCCCAGAGCATCAACCGCTCGACGAAGCGCCCCCGGTGGTTGCGGATGTCGCCCCCGATGTCTTCGTCGTTGTTGCCCTCGAAGTAGCGGGCCTCGTCGTCGGTGTTGAGGTTGACCGTCGTGCGCAGACCGAAGGTGTGGTCGGGATTCGGCTTGAAGGTGACGTTGCCGATCGTCCCCCACGAGACGGTGCGGGTGCTCGTGTCGAAGCGGTAGTCGACGTTGGGGGTGGAGAGGGCGGCGGTGGACTCGCGAAACGCGTCGGCCCGCCACTTCCGCTCCACCTCGCCGTGGCGGAGGGTGTAGCTGTCGGAGTAGGTGCCCGCGAGCACGAAGCCCACTTCGCCGTCCGTACGCACCCGCGTGCTTCCGCCCACCGAGAGGTCGAAGGCGCGGTTGAGGGGGGTGGAACCGCTCCGCGGAACAAACGAGGGACCCGTCGTGCGGAGGGCGTCACCGATGGCGAGGAGGGCGTCGGGGTCGCTCGGAAGCCGCCCCCCATCTCGCGCTCCACCACCGCCGGCTGGGCGCGGGAGCCGTCGTCGAGCCCCAGCCAGTCGCGTCCGCCCCCGCCGTACGAGAGGAAGCCGTCGCGGAACTGGCTGCGGGTGTTGGCGCTCGTCGAGACCCCGACGCGCAGGGTGAAGCGGTCGGGAAAGTCGCGGGTGCGGATCTGGATCGACCCACCCGAAAAGTCCGCCGGAAGGTTGGGGGTATAGGACTTCTGGGTCTGCAGGCTCTCCAGAAAGCCCGACGGGAAGAGGTCGAGCGGGACGACCTCCTTCTCCGGCTCGGGGGAGGGAAGCGAGGAGCCGTCGAGGGAGGTCTGCGAGTAGCGCTCGCCCAGGCCGCGCACGAAGACGTAGCGTCCATCGGTGACGGTCACCCCCGTCATCCGGCGGGCGACGTCGGCGGCGTCGGAGTCGGGTCGACGCGAGATCTCCGCCGACCCCACTGCCTCGACCAGGGAGGGCGCCGAGCGGCGCTGGTCGAGGAGGGCGGCGCTGCTTCCCGCCCGGCGCGCGGCAGAGACGGTGATCCCCGAGAGCTCGAGAGCCATCTCTTCCATCACGATGTCGAGGGGAATGGGGGCGGGGGACTCCGACACCTCGACGGTCACCGTCGTGGGCGTGTAGCCGAGCAGCTGGGCGGTCACCGCGACCGTCCCGGTCGGGACCCCGTTCAGGACGTAGCGGCCCTCGAGGTCGGACGTCGTCCCGATGCCCGTCCCCTCCAGGTAGATCTGGGCGCGGGCGAGGGGCGCGGCCGAAGTCGCGTCGATCACCCGGCCGATGATGCGCCCCGTGCCTTCCTGTGCGGACGACGGGAGAGGCGCGAGGAGGGCGGCGGCGACCACCGCCAGGAAGAGAGGTCGAGTCATGGGCTTACCTGTCCGGCTCGGTGTCTGTGGCCTCGGAGGACCCCGTTGGGCCCTCGATGCACAGGAAAGCTCACTCCCGTCTGCAACGGGGCTCGGACGTCGAGGTAACGGAGTGCACCGCGAGAGGTAACGGAGACGTAAAGGGCACCGGGGAGCGGGCTCCGGGAGGGGACTTGCTCCCGCGCGGCAGCTTCCGGAGGTTGTCGCATGCGCCCCGACCCGCCCCCCTTCTCGCCGCCTCGCACCGAGGCCGCTCCTTCGTCGTGGCGGGCCCGCGCGGAAGCGTACGCAAGGGACGGAGCGTTTCGCCGGGCCCGGCGGGCGCTCGAGCGCACCGACGCCCGCACGCTCGACGACCAGGCGGCCCTCGCCGTGATTCCTGCCCCCTCGTTCGAGGAAGCCGAGCGGGGCAGGGCGATGGCCGCGCGGATGGCCGAAGCCGGCCTGGAGGTGTTCGCGCCCGACGCGGTCGGCAACATCGTGGGGTGGTTTCCCGCATCCGGCGCCTGGCGTCGCGAGGCACCGGTCGCGCTCCCTCTCGTCGTCTCGGCCCACCTCGACACGGTCTTCGCCGCCGCGACCCCGATCCGGCTCCACCGCGAGGGCGATACCCTCCGGGCTCCCGGGATCACCGACGATGCGCGCGGACTGGCTGCACTCCTCGCGCTCTCTCGCGCTGCGCGGGCCGGGGGGCTCACCTTCCGTGCCCCCCTCCTGGTCGTCGCCACCGTGGGCGAGGAGGGGGCAGGAAATCTGCGGGGGGTCCGCCACCTCTTCTCGGCGGAAGGGGCGTTCCGGCACGGGGTCCGGGCGTTCATCTCGCTCGATGGGGCAGGGATCCGGCGGATCATCCACTGCGGGGTCGGATCGCTCCGCTACCGCGCGATCCTCCGAGGTCCGGGGGGGCACTCCTGGGCAGACTACGGCACGCCCAACCCCCTCCACGTCCTCGCGGCCGCCGTCGACGGCCTTCTCCGGATCCCCCGCCCCACCACCCCCCGCACGACCCTCTCCGTGGGACGGTGGGGGGGCGGCACGAGCATCAACGCAATCCCCACCGAAGGGTGGGTGGAGTTCGAGGTTCGCTCCGAAGACGAAGCCGAGCTCGCCCGCATGGACCTCGAGGTGCGGAGGGTGCTCGACCGGGTGATCCGCCCCTCCGACGCTCCCCACCCCCTCCGCCTCGAGGTGGAGGGACTCGGCGATCGCCCCGCCGGCCGCACTCCCGCCGACCACCCCCTGGTCGAGGCCGCCCTCGCCGCCACCCGTGCCCTCGGCCACGACGCCACGCTGGACGCGTCATCGACCGACGCCAACCTCCCGATGTCGCTGGGGCTGCCCGCCATCACGGTGGGCGCGGGGGGGCACGCCGGTCAGGTGCACACCCCCGACGAGTGGTACCGCAACGTCGAGGGCCCGGACGGGATCGCCCGGGCCCTCCTCACCCTCCTCCTGATCGACCGCGGGTAGGATGCGGCGTGCTCAGCTCTCGACGAGGGAGTCGTCGGCGACATGCACCTGACCCGACACCCCCACGATCCGGGCGCGCGAGCCGACGATGCTCTCCGTGAGGGTCGAGGCCGACACCTCCGCCCCCCTCCCCACCAGGGTGTCGCGCAGGGTGGAGCCGTCGACCTGCGCCCCGGCTTCGAGCGTCACATTGGGACCGATCCGCCCCCCGCGGACCACCACGCCTTCCTCGATCCGTACCGGCTCGACGATCTCCGTCCCCTCGAGCGTCGCCCCGGGGTCCACCCCTCCGCGGGTGGTCGAGAGGAGGTGCCGGTTCGTGTCGAGGAGCGTCTCGAGCTTGCCGCAGTCGTACCACCCCGCCACCGGCGCCGTGCGGAGGCGGGCTCCCTGATCGACCATGTACTGGAAGGCATCGGTCAGGTAGTACTCCCCCCCCTTCCCCGTCCCTCCCGCAAGCACGTGGTCGATCCCCTCGAACAGCAGTTCGTGGTCGCGCACGTGGTAGACCCCGATGTTGGCGAGGCGCGAGACCGGCTCGGAAGGCTTCTCGACGATCCGCTGCATGATCCCGTCCTCATCGGTCACGATCACGCCGAAGCGCTGGTAGTCGTCGACCTCCTTCGCCCAGAGGATCCCCGCCTCGTCGTCGGGAAGCCGGGTCGCCAGCGAGAGGTCGGCATCGAAGAGGGTGTCGCTGAAGAGGATCAGGAGCTCGTCGTCGGCCCACGGCTCGGCGAGCTTGACCGCACCCGCCGTCCCGTCCATCACCTCCTGCGTGGCGTAATGCGGCCGCAGATCCGGATATTCCGCGGCGATGTAGTCCCGGATGACCTCGGAGCGGTACCCGACGATGAAGATCATCTCCTCGATGCCGAGGGCGCGGACGTCGTCGAGCAGATACCCGAGAATCGGACGACCGCCGACCTTGAGCAGTGGTTTCGGAGTATGATGCGTGGACGGGCGGAGGCGTGTCCCTCGGCCCGCAAGCGGGATGATGGCCTTCATCGTGGTCCGTGGTCTGCAGGAAAGGGCCCCGGAGCGGTCCCGCGGCCGGTGGCGCCAAGGTACCGGACGCATCGAGGGCCAGGCAACGGGCAGTGCCCGCAACGACCCCAGCCAAGCAGAGGCGAAGCATGTCCAGATTGATCCCGACCGGCGCGGCCGGTCCCCTCGCTCGATTCGCGACGCCCACCCTCCTCGTGCTCCTGGCCGCATGCACGCCGGCCGCCACCTCCGCTGCCCCTCCTCCCTCGCCCTCCGACGCCATGACGTCTGCCCCTGCTCCTGCCCCCCGCGACACCGGCGAGATCCGGGTGTCCGGAACCGCCCACGTCGAGGTCACCCCCGACCGGGCCCGCCTCCGCTTCGCGATGGAGACCGAGGCGCCCTCGGCGGCCGAGGCCGCCGACGCCAACGCGGCGCAGATGAACGACGTCCTCGCGGCCGTGCGTGCCGCCGTGGGCGACGCCGGCACCATCGGCACCTCGGGGTACGGGCTTTCCCCCGTCTACAACCGCCCCGAGCCGGGCGGCCGGCAGACGATCACGGGATACCGCGCGCAGAATCATGTCGAAGTGACGCTGACCGACGTGGATCGCGTGGGCGCCGTCCTCGACGCGGCGGTGCGGGCCGGGGCCAACCGCGTGGCCGAGCTTTCCTTCTTCGCCTCCGAGACCGGGCCCGCCCGCCTCGAGGCGATCCGCAAGGCGACGGCCGCCGCCCGGGAAGAGGCCGAAGTCCTGGCGTCGGCCCTCGGTGGCCGGCTGGGCGCGCCCCTCGAGGTCAACCTCTCCGGGGGCGGCGGCATGCCCCCGATGTACCGGATGGCCGCCACGGAGGCGCTTTCGATGGCCGACACTCCCGTCGAGGTCGGAAGCCAGCGGGTGACGGTCAGTGTCAACATCACCTTCCGCCTGGAGGCGGCGGGCAATTGACCGCGCGCCCGGCCGGCCCGGGGCACCGGGTCCAGACCTCCCCCGACGCGACCGACCCCCGCCTGAGGGGACGCCGCTACGCGATCCCCTTCGAGCGGGTCTGGCAGGGGGCCCGTCGGCTCGCGTCGGGGGGACTCCGCCGCTGGATTCTCACCTGGGAAGACGACCGCGCTGGGGTGATCGAGGCGAGGATCCCCGGGCGCGCCTTCCGCCCCGAGGGGATCGTGCAGGTGCGGGTCTTTCTCGACGCCGAGGGGCAGACGGGGGTGCAGCTGCGGGCCGGCCCGACCGCGAACGGGGGCGACCGGGGCGCGAGCCGGCGTCGGGTCATCGCCTTCCTGGACGCACTCGACCGGAGTCTCGCCCTCGCTCCCGGCGAGCGGCTCCCCCCCTACCTCCCCCCTCGCTAGAGCCGATGCGCGCCCCTCGCCTCGGCAGGATCCCCTCGGGCGGCCGCCTTACCTGCCGGGGCCGGGCCGCCTCTCGTCCCGCCGCCATGGCCGCCCTCGCTCTCGTCTCGCTCGTCGCCGGGGGGTGCGAGCCCGACGCCGGTGCGCGCCCCTCCGCGGCCCCCGCCACACCCGCCGACGGGGTCGTGAGCGCCCCCGCCGTCGCCCGCGTCCACGAACGGACGGTGGCGTTCCTCAGCACCGGCACCGACTCCGTCTTCGGGGTCCCCTGGCTGCTCGAGGTCCAGACCGGCGGCGAGGTCATCGAGCGCCGGAACCGGGGGTGGTTCCTGCGGGGCGACGTCTGGGACCCCTTCCACGACGCCCGGTGGGAGACGCCGCCGTTGCGGGCCCCCTGGCGCCCCCTCCCCCACGGTCCGCTCCGGATGGTGGTGGGCGACGGCGACGCCCTGGAGCAGATCTCGTTCGTCGACGCCGGACGCCGCCTCGACCTCACCCTCGACGCGACCCTCGCCGAGTGGACGGGCCGGCGCGGCGAGACCTTCCGCTTTCTCGAGGCGGGCCTGCTCCTCGCGGAGCGGCGCGTGCCCGGCGTGGCCCTCGACCTCTCGCGCACCCACCTCCCGTCCGAAGGGCCCTCGGGCGACTGGGCCATGCTGATCTCGGGCGACTCCCTCCGCGCCGTCGTGCACACCCCGCTGGCGTCGAGGTCGGCGGAGCCCGCCGCCTGGCAGGGGTGGGTCTACCTCGACTTCCGCCACCTGCCCTTCGCCGGCCTCACCGCGGAGTGGACCGCGACGCGTGCCTTCGATCGGGCGCGCCGCGACGTCCCCGTTGCGTGGACGATCCATGCGGCCGACAGTACGCTCGTGGTCGACCTGGAGGCCCGTTCCTCGACCCTGGCGGCGAGCGAGGGCGAAGGTCCCCTCCTCCCGGTCGACGGCTGGTTCGAGGTGACCGGCACCTTTCTGATCGAAGGCGCCACCTACCCCGTACATGGGTTGTTCCGCCACGCGCAGCATGAGTGAATCCCTCTCGAGGACCCCACCGACGTGTCCGAGCAACTGATCAGCGCCCTCATCACGGTCGCCGTCGGCGCCCTCGCCGGAGGCGTGACCAACACGATCGCCATCTGGATGCTCTTCCACCCCTACCACCCCCCGGTGGTCGGGCCTTTCCGGCTGCGGTGGCTCCAGGGCGCGATCCCCAAGAATCAGCAGCGGCTGGCCAACGCCATCGGCCGCACGGTGGGCGACCGCCTGCTCACCACCGACGACCTGCAGCGGATCCTCGCCGAACCGGGCTTTCGCGCTGCCTTCGACGAGCGCCTGGCGGCCTTCTTCGAAGAGGTGCTGCTCCGCGAACGTCCGGCGCTGGTCGACCTCCTCCCCCCCGACGTCGTCCCCGAGGTGGAACGCCTGCTCGACGAGGTGCTCGAGCACTCGCTCGGCCGCCTCGAGCGCTACCTCGACTCGGAGTCGTTCGAAGTCGCCGTCCGCGACCGCACCGAGGCCATCATCGAGGCCGTCGCCGACGAACCGATCTCGCGACTCCTCACCCCCGCGCGCGAGGCCGCGGTTGCCGAGGCGGTCGAGGGGTGGCTCGTCTCGGCGGTCGAGAGCGACGACTTCCGGAAGGCCCTCGACGACTACCTCGCGCGCGCCGCCGAGCGGCTGCTCCGGCCGGAACGCACCTTCGAGGAGGTCCTCCCGCTCGGGCTCGTCGGCGCCCTGGAGCGGGCGATCGGGGGGTATCTGCCCCTGGCCATCGAGCGGCTCGGAGGACTCCTCGACGACCCCGAAGCCCGCATGCGCTTCGAGCGGACGCTACGGGAACTCTTCCAGCGCTTCCTGGGCGACCTGAAGTTCCATCAACGGATGGTGGCCCGCCTCGTCGTGACCGGCGACACCGTCGAGCGGATCCTGGACACCATCCAGGAAGAGGGGGCGGAACGCCTCTCCGAGATGTTGCGCGAGCCTGCGATCCAGGAGGCCATGGCCCGCGGGGTGAACGAGGCGATCATCGACTTCCTGCAGCGCCCCGTGCAGTCGGTGCTCGGTCCCCCCGACTCGGCGAGCGTGATCGACGCCCGCGAAACGCTCGCCGACTGGATCGTGAGCATGGTCCGCGACCCGCAGACCCGGGCCTTTCTCGTGGAGAAGCTCCAGCAGGGCCTCGACAAGGCCGGCGCCCGCAACTGGGGAGAGGTGCTGGGGCGCGTCCCGCCCGAACGGGTCGCGGGGTGGCTCGTGGCGGCCGGCCGCAGTGCTTCCCTCCAGCGCATCGCCCGCGACGCCGGCAACACCCTCGTCGAGCGCGTCCTCACCCGCCCGATCGGCACGCCGGCCCGCTGGCTCCCCTCCGACGCCCCCACCCGCATCGAGGCGGGGGTGGGACCGGCCCTCTGGGAGTGGATGCAGGGTCAGGTACCGGCCGTCGTGGCCCACGTCGACGTCGGACGGCGCGTGGAAGAGAAGGTGATGGCCTACCCGATGCCGAAGCTCGAGGAACTGGTGCGGAGGGTGACCGAACGCGAACTGCGCGTGATCATCCGCCTCGGCTACCTCCTCGGAGCGATCATCGGGACCGTGCTGGTGGTCGTGCAGGGAGTGCTCGGAGGGGGAACGGGCCCCTAGTCGCCGTCGGTGCCGGGGGTCGGGTCGGTTTCGGCGTCGGGCGTTGCGGTGCTGAAGCGCCTGCGGGCTTCTTCCCTGCGACGGGAGGAGGCGCGCTCCCGCCGGTGCCAGAGATCCAGGGGCGTGAAGGTGCGTTTCACCTGTCGGCGACGACGCGATCCCCCCCGATCCATCAGCTGCTCGATCTCTTCGGTGGTCTGTTCGAAGCGCCCCGGCAGGCCGAACCAGAATCCGATGCCGACCGCCGCGAGTCCTCCGAGGATCATCCAGAACAAGACTACCCCTTCTTGAGACTCTCCATGAGGAGGATCCCGAGCCCGACGGAGAGGGTGATCGGAATGGTCATCGTTCCCACCGCGATCATCGCCACGACCGTCCAGAAGATGATGTGGCTGAAGAGGTACCCACCCGGCACGAGATCACGCATGGCTGTCGTCCCGACCTGAGAGAGGAGAGGTTCGAAGCCGCCCCGGCGGGCGGTCCACTGTCACGAATATGGGCCGTCGTCGCCGGCGGGTAAAGCCGCTGCCCCTCACTCCGCTGTCCGTACCCGCCGCACCCCCGCCCGGAGGGGCACGATGACGGCCGCGACGCTCACCGCCAGCGCCCCCCCGATGCCCAGGGCGACCGCGGGCCACCCGACCTCGGCTCCCGCGAGGCGGCCGGCGAGGAAGTGGTAGACCGGCCACCCCTGGAGGGCGACCACGATGCCGAGGTAGATCACCGCCGACATCATGAAGAGGAGTCCCCCGAACGACGTGGGGATCTCGGCCATGTTTTCGGTGTCGTGGTTGGGAAAGAGGGCACCCAGACCGAGGGCCAGCGCCGTCAGGGCGAAGGTGATCACGACCATCGAGAGGGTGGTGAGGACGAAGATGAAGGGCGTCGTCTCGAGGAGCCGGTTCGTCGCGATGATGAGGGGGACGGCGATGGCGAGAATCGGGACCGTCCCCACCCAGTACTTGGCCCAGAACACCCGGCGCACGTCGAGGGGGGAGGACCGGAGGAGCCACATCATGCGCCCCTCGATCGAGAGGGCCGGAAAGACGAAGCGGGCCGCCACCGCGGCCACCACGAAGCCCGCCAGCCCGAGGTTGAGGAAGGAGACGACGGTGACGAGGGCAAACGACACCTCCTCACCGGTGTGGAGGGGAAGCTGGCGGATGTTGTAGACGTAGACCACGACCAGCACCCCGAGCAGCACGAGCTGCGACCACTGGGTCGTGTCGCGCAGGAAGACGCGGACCTCCTTCTCGACGAGCTGACGGGTGGACGGCGAGAGCCACCCCAGCCACCGGCCGAGGGGGCGGGTTCGCACCCGCTCCGGCTGCCGGTCGGCTCCCTCCTGGGCCTTGCTGAAACCGCTCCGGTAGCCGCGGCGGTGGAGGGCCGCGCCGAAGACGACGAAGGCGGCCGCGGTCGTGACGAGCAGGAAGAGGGGGTGGAGATCGC
>CAYORZ010000008.1:14974-15693 GCA_964406485.1 uncultured Gemmatimonadaceae bacterium
GTGCCCGTCAGCGGATTCATCAGGGCGCTCGCCGCCCACTCGGAGGGGAGCCAGGGCGAGGTGGGGGTGCGCAGCACCGCCATGAAGTCGACGAGGTCGCGGAACTCCTCGGGCCGCATCAGCCGCTCGGGGCGGAGGAAGCGGAAGAGCACGACCACCCCGGCCACCGCGAAGAGTCCGACCAGGGCGAGGAGGTCGCGGGTCCGCCGCGCCGGAAAGACGTTGACGAGCAGGAGGGTGAGGGCGCTCCCGACCACCGCCGGAAGCACGAGGAAGGCCGCCATCACCGCGACCGCCGTGGCGTAGTAGACCGCGCCACCCCCGTACACCACCCCGTACGCCACCACGATCGGGACGGCCATGAGCGCCACCATCCACGACGAATCCAGGATCGTCTCGGCGAGCCGCGCCCCGTAGAGGTGCCCGGGCGACACCGGGGCGGCGACCAGGAGTTCCAGGTCGTCGGAGAGAAAGAAGGTGGAGAGCGCGGTGATGAGGTTCGAGAGGAGAAGGATCAACAGGAAGGTGAGAAAGGCCACCCCGAGCACCTTCGCCGCCAGGAGGTCACCCACCCCCTGCGTGTTGCGGAAGTGGAGAAGCATCCGGACGATCACGCCGAAGACGAGCGTCCAGAAGAGGACCCCCACGACCCCGGTCACCCCCACCCGCACGAGACCGCTCCGCCCCCGGCGGAAGGCGTTCCACCGGGTGCGCACCTT
>CAYORZ010000008.1:15703-16003 GCA_964406485.1 uncultured Gemmatimonadaceae bacterium
TTGGGTCCCAGGAGGTAGCGCCATGACCGGGTGCCCTCGCCGCCGCCGCCCCCCGCCGTCACGCCCCCGCCCCCTCCGTGGCGGGGCGGAGCGCCGCGACCACATCGGCGACTTCGTCACCCCCCGTCACCTTGAGGAAGATCTCCTCGAGGTGCGCCCCCCCGGCCGACGCCTCGCGGCGCAGTTCCTCCATGGTGCCTTGCGCGATGATCCGCCCCTCGCCCAGGATCGCGATCCGGTCGCAGACCGCCTCGGCCACCTCGAGGGTGTGGGTCGAAAGGAAGACCGCCCCGCCGTCGT